>JBKEAO010000038.1:0-7427 GCA_047972335.1 Anaerocolumna sp.
ATTCTAAAAACATTACTGAGATAATTATTGATTTCTCTACACGAATGGGTGCGGAAGTTGTAGCAGAATTTGTAGCAGAAGAAGATATTTTCCAAAAGGTAGAAAGCTTAGGGGTTACTTACTCACAAGGGTATTATATTTCTGAGCCGAAACAAGAATTAACATAAGAGAAAGCGGAGTTCTATTATCCCTTGCAGGTGAATTATTGTAAAAAAAGCTGTAAGTGAGGAAGCAAGCTCCTGTAATTTGTTCATAAAACGCATGGTTACAAGAGAGGTATGTCTTGCTTCTATGCGCTTACGTTAAACGGGCGTTGACAAGCTTTATTGACGCTGAGGAGATAGGCAGAAAAATTACTTATGCAAATCCGAAACCGTCTTTTGCAAAGAAATATTGGATAGAGGTCCGCGGTTTAGATAAGGAGTATTCCAAAGTGATGGGCATGCTGTATATGATGACTCGTCTGGGCACTGCGAAAAAGACTACAAACACATTTGAGGATATTATGGGCAAGAAGCCTCAGACCTTCAGGCAGTTTACGAGAAAAAACCTTAGCGCATGGGTGAGGTAGAAAGACAATGGCAGATTGATTTACTAAAATCTATATCAACAGAATATTGCATTTCCAAATAATCATTTGCTATATGAAGTATATCTGTTTTATTGAAATACTGTTTGGATACAGATGTAAGAGATTACCCAGAAGATGCGTTCGTGATGCATTGCTTAATGCCATTGCCCACATGAAAAGTATTTACTAGAGCTTTTTCAGTCTGAGGGAAGAAAATAGATAACTAAGTTAGGTTGATAAGGTAAATTAATGGGTTCTTTATTAGTTAAGATAATTGATAGCGCCGTACTAGTAATGAATAGATTAAAAAACTGTGCTTTGTTTCGCACAGTTTTTTTGAATTCTGAGATTTGTATACCTAAACTAAGTCAATTTAATGTTTATCCCGACTATTCAACCATAGTGATTTTACTTTGATCTGGTTGATGGGGTGCTCCATTTTCACCATACCCTAACAAAATAGCATGTCCAAACTCATAACCATCTGGGAACTTAAGTCTCTCTTTCATTATTTTTATAGAATCATCCGAGAATAGGATTCCTGCCATCCCACAGTGAACGCTATTAATACCAAGTGAGGTAGCGGCAAGTACGATGTTTTCAGATAAGATACCGCAGTCAATGTAAGACATTGGTTGCTGATTTTTTAAAGCAACGAAAACAATTGCATTACAATTGTAAAATATTTTACCACCCCTAGCCATTATTCTATCGTACATGGTTTTATCGGGCATTTGAGATATTCGCTGTAATACCAAGGCATCCAATTCTTCAATCAAGTTTTTATCTTTTACTACAATAAGCTGATATGGTTGCAAGTTCATCGCACTGGGGGATTGTATTCCTGCGCTTAAAATAGCCTGTAATTTTTCAGCAGATATAGCGGTGTCTGTAAAACATCTGCATGAAAATCTTTGGGAAATAATTTGTAGTGTTTCGTTCATAAAAATACCTCCAAGTCTTTTATCAATGTTTTGGGTTATACGAAAAAGCATGTGTCACTGCAACTATACCACCTATATTATACCAATGTCTAGGGGAAAATTACCTATACTTATGGTTTGTACAATTCTGAGTCTATAAAAAAATCCACCAAGTATGGGAAACAGTGTTTAATATTTGGAAAGAAACAAGGTTTATCCTAGTTTTACAGCTGGATTATTATGACATTAATTAATAAATTATAGAGTTGTTTCTCTTCGCTAATAAGACCTTGTAAACGACATAATTTTTTTGTAAAATTGTTATAAAAGTTTTGTAACTATATTCAATTATGGTATAATTATGTCGATAAATATTTTATTTGGTGAAGCACGAAGCATATATTCATATCAGACAATAAATATACACATTTTTTAAAAATCAATGAATTGTGCAAAGACGATAAAACCAAGTAAATATACAAAAGAATTATAAATAAGGGAGAACCAATAATGGGAGAAAAAGTGAAAATAACCAATAATTTGCATACATATGCAAACCTAGAAGCTAGAATTATGAGAACAAACTTAACAAATTTACAAATATCTTTGGCAGTGCAGACTGTTATGATAGTGCTCTTTTTAATGGATTATTTTTATGTAGATAAACTATCAATGATACTTATTTCAGTTGCACTGATTGCAATTAACATGGTAATTACCATGGTTGCATACCGAGCAAACAGACAAGGACAGGCCTTTAAATATATTATGGCAGTTGGATTTTGCGTTGTCTATACCTTTATTATGGCCACAGGGGTAAATCTGATGGTATTCTTCTATTTGATTCCTGTATTAATTGGGGCAATGATTTATCATGATACCAAGTTCATGTCCATATTTGCTATTTTTCTCGCATTTACAAATTTAGCAAGAACCATTGTAATCCTTATTATAGATGAATTAACGATGTATAAGAGCAATTACTATTTAATTATTGTTATGATGATTTTAATTGCAGTTGCATTGATTTATAGTACAATTTACGCTCAAAAGTTTACCCAAGATTCTAGTGCTGCTTTGCTAGATGAGCATGCAAAACAAGGGGAAATGTTTGATCATGTGTTAGAAATCGCCTTATCTGTACAGGGTGAAACAGTGGAGATCAATTCACTTATGACCTCCATTGAATCCGCCACGCAAGAAATCAATAACTCTTTAATAGATATTAGTGCTAGTACCCAACTAACTGCAACAAGTATCACAGAGCAAACCATGATGACACAATCTATTCAAGATGCAGTTACTTCAACTAGAAATCTTTCAAGCGAGATGGTACAAGTAGGAGTGAATTCTAAGACAGCCATCACAGAAAGTATAGAAATTGTTCGTCAAATGAAAAATCAGGCAGATACCATTGCAGATACTAATTCAGAAGTGGCGCAGTCCATGAATGAATTACAAGCTAAAACGGCTGAAGTAAAAGATATCACCAATCTTATCTTTAATATCTCAAGCCAGACAAATCTCCTTGCATTAAATGCTTCTATTGAAAGTGCCAGAGCTGGAGAAGCTGGCCGCGGATTTGCAGTAGTTGCCGATGAAATCAGAAAGCTTGCAGACGAAACAAGAAGTGCAACTGAAAAGATAGGAAGGATTATCGAAGAATTGAATCAGTATGCAATCTTATCTTCAGATAAAGTAAAGGAATCGATCGAGATTTCAATGACACAGAATCAAAATATTGATAAAACCGCTATACATTTTAATCAGATTAATCAAAACGTGAATACCCTTACTGAAGGGATCTCAAATATGGATGGAATGATTTCTAATCTTGTTGTATTAAAGGATACCATAGTTGAAAATATTGAGATGTTATCTGCAGCAAGTGAAGAAGTATCCGCATGCACTGAGCAATCAACTGCATTTAGCCAACAAACGGCTACGAATGTGAGTGATATCAAAGGTAAAATAGAACATGTTGTAGAAGTTACCCATGGATTTGATAAATATCTATAATGCAATAAGATATCGTATACTAAGTAAAGGTAACGAATATAAGTAAAGATATAGAATCAGAAAAAGCTAGAATCAGAAGAAGACAGAATAAGAAAAAATATAAAAAAGCTAGAATATGAATAAGAAAAAAGCTAGAATAAGAAAAAGATAGAAATTATGTGGTATTATAACGGATCAACTGGAAAGGTGACTAGAAAATGAAGAAAAAAATAACTTGGCGTATCCTAACTATTGTGATCATGGTGGTTGCAATTTTTATAATAGTTACTCCTTATGGAATGAGACATGTTCTTACACAAAAGGAAACAACGAAAGATTACACTTATAAGGAATCATTTTATAATGAATATGAGGAAGTAAGAGAAAATCTTAAAATGCAGGTTACAAAGTTAGAGGCAGCTGGTTATAAGGTAGAACATTCAGAATATGCAATTGATGAAGCGGATGGATTATATATTGATAACATCTATATTGCTCCAGAAAAGGAAACTAAAAATCTAGTTATTTTGACGACAGGTGTACACGGAATCGAAGGTTACATTGGTGCAACCATGATTGACGTATTTTTAGGTGAAATAAATGAAGATATTGATCATGAGAATACAGGGGTTCTGATTGTATCCAATGTAAATCCATATGGTATGAAATATAAACGTAGATATAATGAAAACAATGTGGATCTAAATCGTAATTTCATCTTTGATTGGAATGATTTTAATCTGGACAGTAATACTGATTATCCGATAGTAGAAGATTTTTTAGAGCCAAAGAGTAAGATTGGTAATGCCTTTTTACATGAACTTGGTTTTTGGGGTGGCCTTGCTAAGCAGGCAATTATGAATGGCACAGATACTATTTCCAATGCATTACTTAGTGGACAATATCGCAATGCAAATGGTGTATATTATGGTGGAAATGAGGATCAGAAATCCACAACATACCTAAAAGAAGTATTTGCCGATAGTTTACACAGTAGTTATAGCAACATTGTACATATTGATGTCCATTCAGGTTATGGACCTAGAAATACGATGACCATCTTTAACTCAGTGTATGATACAATGACTGAAGAAGAGACGAAGGCAGCCTTTGATTACGAAGACGTTATTGCTTCTGATTCTGAAGAATTTTATTCAACCACAGGAGATACCACGGAATACTTCTATCGATTAGCAGAACAGGAAAATCCAGATTCAGAACTTTTCTCGACTTGTTTTGAATTTGGCACACTTGGTTCTGAGTTTTTAGATACTGTAAAATCTTTAAAATATACAGTAGATGAGAATCGAAATAACTGGTACCAAACTTCCAATAAGGTAACCCAAGACATCCTAGAAAACCGTTATTTAGAAATGTTTTATCCAGTGGATGTCACATGGAGAGAAGCGGCGGTTCAAGACTTTGTTGATGCAACTAAGGGTGTTTTGAAGGCCAAGTTACAGTAGGTTAGTACGTGTATTCATGGTTTAATATAGCTAACAAAATTTTTGAAAAAATTTATCGTTTGATTACAAAAATGTCCATTGATAGCAGTTTGAAAAACTGTATCAACGGACATTTTTTTGTTATTTTATAAGGTGTTAAATTTTACCCATTATCTTTATTCTGATTAGTTACATAATATATATTACGAAGCTCAAAAATGATAAGAAGATGTATGAGAACTTAACAATATTATCAGAACTGACCTCTCGTACAGACATAAATAGAGAGTAGGAGTGAATTGTATGCTAACAAGAAATAGTCGTATCAAAGATGTGTATACAAATCCAATTGGTAGAGACATTATTGAACGATTACTTTTACAAATAAATATAAGCAAAAAGATAATTACCAATCCAATCATAGGTAATCTAAAGCTAAAGTTTTTACCTAAACTTTTAAAAAATAAATTGGATGAAGGATTTGTAGACACATTACTAGCGCTACTAAATACAGAACTAGAAACAGCAAAGGAGGATGATCAGACAATACAAAAAGCATGGTGGAAGGAGGCAGTATTTTATCAAATATATCCTAGAAGCTTTAAGGATAATAATGGAGATGGTATTGGCGACCTTTCAGGTATTATAAGTAAATTGGATTATTTAAAAGAATTAGGTATTGATGCTATATGGCTCTCCCCGATCTATGACTCACCCAATGATGATAATGGATATGATATAAGAGATTATCAAAAAATAATGGCTGAGTTTGGAACCATGAAGGACTTTGACTTGTTATTAAATAAGGTTCATAAACTGGGGATGAGACTTATTATGGATCTTGTAGTAAATCATACTTCGGATGAGCATATGTGGTTTCAAAAGTC
This sequence comes from Anaerocolumna sp., assembly GCA_047972335.1. GTDB lineage: Bacteria > Bacillota > Clostridia > Lachnospirales > Lachnospiraceae > Anaerocolumna. Next base: position 5,825 of record JBKEAO010000038.1, read on the forward strand.
GATTCACGAACCAAATTCTAAGTATAGGGACTATTATATCTTTAAAGATCAGCCAAACAACTGGACTTCTTTTTTTAGCGGCAGTGCATGGAATTATGTAGAAGAACGTAATCAATATGCACTTCATTTATTCTCAAAGAAGCAGATGGATCTCAATTGGGAAAATGAAGTACTTCGGCAAGAGATTTACGATATGGTAAAATGGTGGCTAGAAAAGGGGGTAGATGGATTTCGTTTAGATGTCATCAATTATATCTCTAAGGCTGAGGGGTTACCAGATGGAAATGAAGGGATAGGAAAGATTATAGGATATCAGGGGGTGGAGCATTATTTCTATGGACCCTGCCTACATGAATATCTGCGTGAGTTAAAAGAGAAGGCATTTATGCCATACAATGCATTTACAGTTGGGGAAACACCAGGAACAGGAATGGAAATGAGTAAACTTTTAACAGCTGATTATCGGGGAGAATTGGATATGGTATTTTCCTTTGATCATTTGTATACGCCTGGGCATACACGATATGATGCATATCAATATGATCTTAATTATTTAAAAAGCCTTATGATTAAATGGATGGAGAATTATGGGGTCCATTGTCAACCCTCTCTCTTTTTTGAAAACCATGATAACCCACGTATGATATCTAAAATAAATACTGATCCGAGGCATCGCAATCTCCTTGGAAAGCTTTTGGCTGTGATACAACTTAGTTTACGTGGGACACCATTTATTTATCAGGGGCAAGAAATTGGTATGATCAATCAAAACTTTAGGTCTATTACAGAACTTCGTGATGTGGAGTCTTTAAATCTATATTATGAATTATGTAAAACCATGAAAAAGGAGGAGGCCTTTGCAAAAGTCTTAGCCGGTTCTAGAGACCACGCCAGAACGCCAATGCAATGGAATAATCAGGAATATGCAGGTTTTTCCAATGTTAAGCCATGGATTATGATGGATGAGGATTATAAGCTATGTAATGTAGAGGCACAATTACAAGATGAGAATTCTATCCTTTGTTTCTATCAGAAGTTAATTGCTTTTCGTAAGGAGCATGTGGTTATTTACTATGGAGATGTAGTAATGACCAATCAAAAAGAAAAGGATTTATTCACTTATTACCGTAAGGATGAAGCAGAAATACTGTATATTGAGATAAATTTAAGCTCATCTGGTAAGAAACGAAAACAATCCCCTAAGGGATTTCGTTTGTTATCTAATTATGAAGAGGAGCCCACAGTATTCCTACGGCCCTATGAGGCCAGCATATGGAAATGTAATTAGTGTGACAGGGGTGTCAGGGGGACGGGGTTATTGACATAACACAATAAACCCCGTCTTTCAACTCTTACACATTTTTTGGCAGTATAATATACATTTTGGCAGTATAATATACATTTTTGCAGTATAGTATACATTTTTGGCAGTACAATATATATCTTCTAAAACAATAGGAATAATATGAATACTATAAATGTTATGAATGCTATGATACTATAGGAATGTAAGTTAAGGGGTCCTACTTAGTAATCTGACCCCAAAATCAAGATAATTGATAAAAAAAAATAAAATGAAAACTGCATTTAGGGGGAAACCTAA
>JBKEAO010000099.1:0-21949 GCA_047972335.1 Anaerocolumna sp.
GATAAATACCAGTTTTACTCATTGCCTATTCAATCTACTGTGGTGTGACACGAACGTACCTGAGGCAGTTCAACCTGCATAAAACGAACGCTGCGAATGAGGAGCTGGTTATCAGTCTAATTTACGGACGCTAAGTCCAAGAAAGGGAGACGATATACCGATTGCTACCTACATTCTAACAGTTAAGCAACAAGATGGACAATTCCTTACTGGCTGTAAGGGATATTAACCATAAATATATTGTAGTAGAAGGGAGTATTGTTTATGATGAATCCAGCAAAATTACTTAAACTAAAAGGGGCATGGGATACTTTTACTAATAATCACCCCAAATTTCCTAAGTTTTTAGAGGCCGTTCATGGTAAAGCTATGAAGGAAGGTACAGTAATAGAGATTACTGTAACAACACCTGAGGGTGAGACTATAAGTTCTAACTTAAAAATCTGCAATTCTGATGTCACTCTATTATCTGAACTGAAAGATTTGGCAAAATAATTATGCCAATTTCACACAAAATCAATGGTTCTATTACTTGATAGATTCACTTTAACTTTATAAAAGGTCACTGAAAGTCCTATTTACAAAGACTTTCAGTGACCTTTTATTTGTAATATCTTCTATTTAGAAAGTAGAATCGCTTGTGGTAGAATTAATAGTTGTATCATCACTAGTTGCATCATCATCAGTAGTTGCACCGGTTGAGCCATTGGGTGGAGTCATGGAACCTTCACTTCCATCAAACCCTTCAGGAGGAGTCATGTCACTTCCATCAAATCCTTCAGGAGGAGTCATAGAACTATCACTTCCATCAGTGCTAGAACTATCTGGACGTGTTGGCCTTTCTCCAGTTGAGCCACTGCCTTGATCTCCCATGCTACCTTTACCACCCATACCGCCTCCAAATCCGCCGCTATTTGAAATCGTCTGATTTGCATTGATGATATCTGATATGGTAAAGCTATGGACACTAGATCCTAAACTATAGGATCCACCACTATATACATAGTTTACACTTTCTGTTGAATAGGTGCCATCTGCATATAAGTTATAAGTTCCACCATTGGTTAAAGAAGGGGAGGAAATTACAACAAATTGATATTCTTTAGCAGGTGAGAAGGTTACAATTTCATTTCCATCACTATCTTCTAAATGTACTATGCTTTCTGCATTTTGTACAGTATCATAAACCATAACTACAGAGGCCTGTGTAGAAGTGTCTGAAGGCGTTAATGCCATACCTGTACTACCGGCAGCCATTAGAACACCACCATTGATGATGAATGATTGATCATAATCAAAAACACCATTTCCACCATCTGTAGAGCCTGAAACATAGGTAGTACCACCATTCATTTCAATTGAACCATTGGCATCTAAGCCATCACCTTTTGCATCTACTGTAAGGGTACCGCCATTGATAGTAAGTATACCATCTCCTGAGCTTTCAAATCCATTCTGACCAGGTCTTCCATTGATAGATGAACTATCATTTCCACCTGAAATATTAATACCGTCATCGCTTGCAGTAACTGTAATTATACCACCATCTATTGTGATAATTTCACTTTCAATGCCTTCATAACTTTTAGTAATTAAAATCGTACCATCAACAATTGACATAGAGGAATCGGCATGGATGCCATCATCACCTGAAGTCAATGTAAAGTTTCCGCCATTGATGGTTAGTGTACCATTACTATGGATACTATCATCAGAGCTGTCGATGGTATAAACACCATCATTAAGTGTTAATACTGAACCGGACTTAAGGGCTTTGGCACTAACAGTTTCATCTTCCGTAGTGGTTGAAGCTGTGTCAGAATTTGTGCTATCGCTTGAACGACCCCAGTTCATATTAAAGTCACCATTATCATGGGTGCTTGCATTGGCACTTCCACCATTGGTTATAATGTTAAATGTACCAGCATTAACAATAAGTGAAGTTTCTGCCTGAAAACCATCGGAACCTGAGGTAATTGTGAAGTTACCTCCATCAACTATAATAAAACCTTTGGAAGTATCTTCAGTATTCGTAGCTTTAAAAGCATCACCTTGTGCATCTACTTTGATATCACCAGTTCTTATTGTGATAGAGTCTTTTCCAATGATACCGTCATCGGCGGCAGTGACATGGATTGTACCGTCAACAATTTTTAAATCATCTTTACTTTGAATACCATTGTCATAATTACCGGTTACTAAAAGTGTACCTGTACCATTAATGATTAGATCTGATTTAGAAAAGATTGCTGCATTTGGTTCGTCCTGGGTATCATTTTCATATACATATTCTAGGGCATCTGTTATGGTATTTGTGGTTCCCTCTGCTAGTGTTACATAAACATTCTTAGCAGTTTTTATAAAAAGGGGAGAGGAGGTGGAGCTTGTTAGAGTGGCATTGTTTAATACAATTTGAACATTATCAGAATCACTAGCTTCTACTATAATTTGACCATCAGAAAGAGTACCGCTAAGGACATAGGTACCTGCCTGACTGATTGTAACAATGCCTTTCTCTGCATTTGCGCCAGTGCCATCAACTTGGGCGATGCTTCCATCTAATGTGATTTTAGTTGCGCTAGCTAAATCCCAGGAGGCAGCTATTTCTTCTTCACTGTATTCACCAGCTAAGGCAGTAACTGTACTTGAGGTATCTGGTGTTTCTTCAACACTTTGGGTTATGGTTTCTTCGTTACTTTCCTCGCTTGTTGTATCAGAAGATTTACTACAAGCTGTTAATGTTATCATCATGATACAGAGTATGATACTTAGTATTTTTCGTATTTTCATAGATTATTTCCTTTCTGCTTGTTAAATCCTAACTTCTGCGAACTGATGCTTTTATATCTTAGAGTTGATAGGAATATTATAACTTTAATTGAACTGTCACTTAAATAGAGGTGTATATATTAACTCTAGATGATACATCGCTTGCCTAGAAATTCATAGGATATATAATAGGGAAGCGGATCTAAGTAGACCCGCCAGTAATTTATAGTTCCAAGGATAATGTCTGTATTCTACCGCAAATGATGGTCAAGTTTCCATTACGGCATCTAATTTCATCGATCATTTCTTTTTCTTTGGCAGGATCAAGCAATGCAATTTCATAACTTAATTCATACATGCTACCAAGGTTAGTGGTTTTTACTCTAGAGAGTGCATTGGATTTTGTGTATTTTTCAAAAATATCATCAAAAATATTGGTGTAATCTAAATTTTCAGGAATCGTTACTTTGAGTTCTTTTTTCATATTTTTGGATTCTCCAATACTTAGTTTAGAAAGTACGAAGAAGGCAATGCCGATAAGAACTGTAATTAAAACTGCGTACGTGACATAACCCATACCTGTAGCCAGCCCCACTACCATGGCAAAGAAGATACTACTGATTTCTTTGGAACTTCCAGGAACAGAGCGAAAACGTACCAAGCTAAAGGCACCAAGGACAGCAACACTTGTACCTAAATTACCATTTACAATCATAATGACTGCTTGAATGAGAGCGGGTAGTAAGATTAAGGTTAGAATAAAATTTTTGCTGTAAGACCCTTGGGCCATATAGATGGCTGCAATGACACCACCTAAACATAAAGATACCAATGTGCATATTAATGCATTTTGTAACGTCAGACTCCCTGACACAGATTCTATAATGCTTGTAAACATAAATTTTGATTCCTTTCTTCTTGTAGTTGTTTTTTGTATATATTCCCATATTTTGAAAAAGAGGTAGGATATATTTGTAGTTCTGATAAAATATCAGTTAGCCATAAAGGATATGCTCCTGCGACTTTTATCTCTAAGAGCCTGGTTCCATCCTCTAACAGGTATTGCCCAAAGTCTCCTTTGGATAAATCTAAAATAGAAGTACGACTTCTTATATTCATGTCAAAAGTCATTCTAAAATCAGGATCATTGATACAATATAGAGCTATGCGGTCATAGGCTAAATATACTTTTGGTACTGGTTTATAAAAAGAAATAAAGTAATCAATTTCTCTAAGTATTTGGCAATCCAGATTTGGTTTAATCCCATTGTTTAAGTAGCGATTTGCTTCCTCAAGAGTCATACCCACTCTTCGTTTGTAGACAACACCTTTCCATTTCTTTTTAATTTCTAGATATACCTTATCATTCTCTTTTGGTATACCATAACTTCTTAAGCGAAGTTTCTCTTTATATACTGGTTTTTCAATAGAGGTACGAATTAAGTCAAAATGTTCTGTGTCATAATATATATTGCATATCGTATGGAGACCATATTCATCTATTTTCATATAAGGTGATAGTGCAAGCATTAATTCTTCATATTGTCGATTGGTTAAGCAATATTTCTTTTCTACTCTTTGAAATATATTGTTTGATTTAGGCTGGCTCATATGCTCCGCTCCTTTCTTACATATATCTTACATAAAATTTTTGTTTAATTAGTGTAAAAATTATGTAAATTCTATGAACAAAAAAAGGACCCTAATCATTGAAACCCTTATTTTAATAGGGTTCAGACGTAGTCCTAAATGTTGAAAATAAAATATTTAGTAGTTAATTATAGAGTTTCGTTCATACTGCCCATACGGTAGCCCTTTAAATCTAAGGCTGTGTAAGGAAAACCAATTAATTTAAATCTTTCTTGTATAGACTTCATTAAATCTAAATCAAAAAATTTAGTAATTTCACTTTCACCAACCTCAATTCGAGCTATTTCTCCATGATGTCGGACTCTGACTTGTCGAAAGCCTTCATCAAGAAGTAGTTGTTCTGCCTGATCAACCATAGCAAGCTTTTCACGGGTAATCTCCTGACCATAAGGAAAGCGAGAGGAAAGACAGGCAAAGGCTGGTTTATCCCAAGTTGGGATGTTATTTTCTTTGGATAAGATTCTAATTTCTTTCTTTGTTAAACCTGCCATACGAAGTGGGCTAAGGACTCCTCGTTCAGTGACTGCTACAAGCCCTGGTCTGTAATCGCCTAAATCATCCTGATTGGAACCCTCAAGAACATAGGGAATTCCTCTGTCTTTAGCAATTTGATTTATTTTTTCAAATAATTCGTTTTTACATAAGTAACAACGATTCACTGGATTTTTAGAAAAACCGTCAACATCAAGCTCTTCTGAAACGATAATTTCATGGGGAATGCCATACTGTTTTGCAAATTCTGTTGCTTCATTGTATTCTCTTTCAGGATAAGTTGATGAACGAGCAGTAACGGCAAGTACATTATCTCCAAGCACATCAAAAGCAGTCTTTAAAAGGAAGGTTGAATCCACGCCTCCTGAGAAAGCAATAACAACACTGCCAAGTTCAGACAAGTTCTTTTTTAATAAATTGTATTTTTCATTGATATCCATGTATACGCACCTTTCTATGTATAGATGTACAAAAAAGTACATCTGTTTGTTTCATACTATAACAAGTTCACATATATGTCAACTTGAGAAAAGCAAACTCTATGAGTTCTTGTAACTCTTAATTCCTCATCAAACGAAATAGGGACTTTTTCGTGGTGTATCGTATGATATGGTTGAATAGTTACGGGATCACCTTCATAAGTTTGGTATCAATTTACCATAGGCTGTATTAATCCGGGAAATTTGATGCATCATATTTGGAAATGTTTTTAGGTCCTCTTACTACAGTCCTAACGATCTGAAGAGAACCTTGTTCATTAGCCCGGACCCTCCATTCGACCATTTGAATTTTTCCTTCAAAAATCTCAATCCCAGTAAGTCCTTTAGAATGGATACAGCAGCCGGTATTAAAATAGGGGAGTTCTCTTTTTTTTGGATATCTAGGCCTGTGGGTATGGCCGCATATTAACAGATGTTTATGCTTACGAATCCATTTCTTATAGGATTTTTCAATTTTATGACGGCGATATAAATTTTTAGCTGGACTTGCAGGATTACGAAAACCAACTACATGAAGATATCGCCAAATATACCTTAACATAAATCTAGATATCATCCATAATTGATCATTCATCAGATCGCCTTGATGACCATGTACCACAAAAAGTTGTTGTCCTGTGTCTTTGTGCTTTAAAACAAGAGCTTCATGTACCTCTATTCCAGTAAATAGACTTTGATTTTGCTGATTATATTCATCATAGTACTTATATAAGTATTTCTTTACATATCGTTTATTCTTTAAATTGATATTATGATTGCCATATAGAATTATAATCCTGTTTTTATTCGCAAATTTTTTGAGTCCAAGAAAAACATCACTATGAGCTAATCGTATATGTTTAAAATCAGGGTATTCCCATAGTTCATCTCCATCACCAACTTCAACATAGGTATAGCCATTGTTATAATAGAAATCAAGTGCATGGAGAAATACATGTTGGTTCCTTGCAAATTCATCGGACATACTATCATCACCTCGGTGACAATCACTAAAGAAAATATATCTAGAAGTATCATCAAAATATTCTATATTCGCATTTTTAAATGCATTCGTTAAACGCTTATCTGTATTCATAAAATAAACTCCTGTTTATCGTTGTATTTTAAAAGAAAATTTGTTACTCTTAATTCTGTACATTCTAAAAGAGTTTATGCCAATGTTTTGTATAATTTATAAATTCTTAAGTGACTTGTAAGGATAATTGCATTCGTTTCCCATAATTTATGGGTTTAGATAGATTGGAGTTTAGATGAAACGATTTAAAAAAATATATATTGAAATCACTAATGTTTGTAATCTTTCCTGTAGTTTTTGCCCTATTTCTAAAAGAAAACCAGCATTTATGGATATAGATACTTTTCAGATTATATTAGAAAATATAGCACCATTTACTGATTATGTGTGCTTTCATGTAAAAGGAGAACCACTTCTTCATAAAGAGTTAGGTACATTCCTAGATTTATGCAATGCCTATCATCTAAAAGTTAACATAACGACCAATGGTACCAAAATCAGTGAGGTTGCAGGAGTACTAGAAGGAAAGCCTGCCCTAAGACAGATAAATTTCTCGGTCCATAGTTTTGGAGGGAGAATAGGTGAGGGAAGAACAGATTATATAAAAGAGTTGATACAGTATGCAAAACAGTTAAGAGCACATTCTAACGTGTTAATTTCCTATCGATTCTGGAATCTAGGGGACAGGGAGAAAGAGTCAGAGAACAAGGATTTATTAAGGGTTTTGGAACATGAATATAATCTGGATTTTGAAATTGATTTAATAAATGGAGCTTTTAGGGGAATACAAATAGCCGATAAGGTATATGTTAATCAGGACCAAGAATTTGAATGGCCTCATTTGAGTAAGGAAGAGGATGAGGGGATAGGGTTTTGTCATGGACTTAGAAATCAAGCGGCGATTCTTGTTGATGGAACAGTGGTGCCTTGCTGTCTAGACCAAGAGGGGGATATATCACTTGGAAATATAAAGGAGATGTCCTTTTCTGATATGATTAAAAGTGAGAGAGCAGTTAGTTTGTATGAAGGCTTTAGCAATAGGAAGGCTGTTGAAGAATTATGCAGAAAATGTGGCTATCGTAGAAAGTACAATTCCTAAGTTAGCAGATATTTTATCAAAGGGGATATACGAAATCCACTACACTACACGCCCATAACCTATAAACTTCTTCCTTGTTTAGTTAAACTTTGTTGTTAATAAAATGAGAACTGCGCCATAGTCTTAGTAGGCCATGACGCAGTGAATTTATATCGGTTTAACCTCTTAATAAAACTCAATTAATCGAGTGTTAGGGATTATTCTATTTCTGTAGTGCAATCCATAGGGGACTAGAATAGTTAATCAAATTAGCCAATTCATCATATGTGATGAGAAACTCAGGAAAACCAGCAGCATATGGAGCTATATCATAAGGATAGAAATAAATCACAAGGCCTTCTGCGGTCAAGTGGAAATACTGATTCTTGGTTATGGTAGAGAAACCATCAAAATATAAGGAATCTTCAGATTTTTGCGCTTGCTCAATTTTATTACCTATTATGTTACTTATTGCTGACACATAGTCTGCACCCTCATGAAATAAATCACTTAAAGAAAATAGCTCTCCACTGGATAAATCAAAATGATAATAATTTTTGATTGGCATACCGTGAGCTGCTCCAAAATAATAGTCATAACCTTTGTGATTGATGATTAATATGGAATGAAGTAATTCTGCCTGAAAGCTATCTTCAACAGATAATTCATCCTCAATGGTCAAATCTTTTCTTGAACTGGTAAATTTCTTCTTTAGTGTAAGATTAATTTTGTTGGTAACCTCTTTAGAAGGTAAGCCTTCTATAACAGGATAGTATACAGTAACAAATTTGTTTGATTTAAACTTCACACTGTTTATGGTTATATCATCTGTTAATTGGAGGGGAGATAAGGAATTCCATATGGTGCTGCCATCTAATGTTAGATAAGATAACATGCCATCTATATCTGACTGAATGACATTGCCCATCATTGTCAGGGTACCCCGTCCTAAGACTTTAGGCAAAGAAGCTATAATAGCACCTTTTTCATTGATAAAGTAAGTATTGTTATCATCCGTTGTTGAGGCATAACCATTATGAAATGCCGATAAATCAAAAAAGTTGTAATCTGTAACTTGCTCACCAGTAGCATCCATAATGGCATAAGGTCGAAGGGTATAGTAATTATAACTTTTACTTGTATCACCAACACCAAAAAGTCCATTTCCTAAGTCCATAATCGCTTTATATATTGGATAAATATCATGAGTGGAGGGCGGTGCTATGATTATATTACCTTTGTAATCAATTACCCCTGCGGTCTGTGTATCAGGATCTTCATAAATAATATATCCATCTTTAAAATCTAAAATATTAGAGTATCTACTGTTGATTTTCGTAGAATCTAGAATATCTCCAGTTTTATTTATCTTCTCATACTTACCATTTACAATTACAAAAGCCGTACCATCTTCATTAAAGTCATCTGCTCTGTCATAGATGGGTTCTAGTATAATATTGCCCGAGGTATCTATATATCCATATTTGGAAGTGGTATTATCATATTGATTAATAACCGCAGCACCATTTACAAAAGAGGATGAAAGGTAGATGTTTTCAGTATTTGTAAAGATAACTTCTTCATTGGTATTAATGTATTTTGTTTCATTTTCATCAGTAACCAATGCCAGCCCTTCTGAAAAATCAGATACAGCATTATACTTTGGCTCTATGACAAAAGTTCCAGTGTCATCGATGTATCCGTACTTCTTAACTCCTTCTATGGTTACATAGGCAGGAAATAAGTTAGTTGTAGTGATTGGAGTAATGCTAGGAGAAGGTTCGCTAGTGGGAGTGGGAGTGATTGTAATAACATTATGATTAGCTGCGATATTGACAGGATTGTCTGAGGGTTTATGTTTCTTACAGCCAGTGAATAAAGTCAGGCAGACAAGAAACAATAGTAGTACAAGGCTTTTTTTCATAAATCCTCCTAAGATAAATGTCAAATGTTCTATGCATGTTGTCAGTTACACACGAAATAGGGACTTATTAGTGACTCTTAGTATAAATGAATAATTATCTTACTTTTATTATAACAAAGTAATGTATGGAATTCAATTTAAGTTTATATTAACTTTCATTCTTTTCTCCTTTAAATTCATAAGCGTTTGGGCTAGTACCAAAGCACTTTTTAAAGGCCCTATAAAAGGTGCGGGAACTGTCAAATCCAGATGAAAGAGCGATATCTGTTATGGTAGAGGTTTTATCTTCTAGAAGTTTTAATGCATGACGACACCTTAAACCATTAATATATTCAATCAACTTACAATCAAAGTATTCACTAAAAATGTGAGAGAAGCGACTCTTGCTGTATCCAAAATGATTGGATATGTCATCAAGGGTCACAGGTAATAAATAATGATCTTGAATATAGATCAATATTTCCTGTGCTAAAGAAATCATCTTAGAATCGGTTATGTCCTTTAGGCCTGAATCTTCTATTAATAGACCTAAAAATACATAGGTCTGTCCTTTTATGATTGGTTCTATTGTGCTATTCATCGTGTGTTCTGTTATTTTAAGTATAGCGTCCAAACAGTACTTTAGTTCCGCTTCCCAGGGAGTACTTTCTATATGTAGTTGTAGAAAAGTTTTTTTGTGAAGAATATTTTTAAAGGAGGGAATAGAGTCTAGTGGTATGATAATAATATAAGCATTGGAATACACTTCCGTTGCATAACTGTGAATGTAATAACTGGGTACAATTAAAAAACCATGTTTTTTAACCACATGGACTTGCCCATTCAAAGTGATTTTAAGTTCACCTTCGGTAACATATATGATTTCAAGGCTACTATGAAAATGTGGCCAGAATTGATTGTTTACAACAGTAAAGCATTCAATTTGATTTTTATGATCTCTTAGATATTCATAAGAAAAATTGTTGCGCATATGATCTCCATTTCATAGCATTTTTTGACATAGCTATACTAATATGTGACACGACATTTTAGGATATCTTGATTATAATCTAATTAAACGAATATGGCAATGGAAAGTAAAAGTAGATACTAAGATTGTCTAATTCATTCATATAACAGTAAGTAAAATCTATTAACGAGTAATTATAAGATGAAAGAAGGGAAAGGTAGAGACATGAGTAAATTAAGAGTAGGAATCATTGGCTGTGGAGGTATTGCAAACGGAAAACATATGCCAGCCATCAAAAAAGCTGGACTTGCTGACATGGTAGCGTTTTGTGACATAGCAGAGGAGAAAGCATTAAAGGCCTCTAAAGAATTTGGAATGGAGAATGCTACTGTTTATACTGACTATAAAGAGTTGTTAAAGGAAGATTTAGATGCAGTTTATGTTTGTACCCCTAATCGTTCTCATTCCTTTATAACTGTAGATGCCTTACATGCAGGTAAGAATGTTATGTGCGAAAAACCTATGGCACTAAACTATGAAGAAGCAGTAAAGATGTTAGATGCAGCCAAAGAAACTGGCAAAATATTAACCATTGGATATCAAAATAGATATCGTCCTGACAGTCAGTACTTAAAAAAGGAATGTGAAGAGGGTGTTTTAGGTGATATTTATTATGCAAAAGCAAAAGCCATAAGACGTCGTGCTGTGCCCACATGGGGGGTGTTTCTAAATGAATACGAACAAGGTGGAGGTCCATTGATTGATATAGGAACTCACGCACTTGATTTAACTTTATGGTCAATGGATAATTATAAACCAAAATATGTAGTAGGAACCGTATATCATAAATTGAATCAGGATACAGATCAAGGGAATTCATTTGGACCTTGGAAGACAGAGGAATTTAGTGTAGAAGATAGTGCTTTTGGATTTGTTGTGATGGAAAATGGAGCAACTATAACTTTAGAAGCTAGCTGGGCATTAAATACTCTTGATGTGATGGAAGCTAAAACTGTACTTTGTGGAACCAAAGCTGGTGCAGATATGCAAGATGGTTTAAGAATTAATGGTGTGAAACATGATAGACAATATGTAACAAAACCAAGTTTAGAGGCCGGTGGTGTAGCATTTTATGAGGGTGCTGATAGTTCACCAGAGGTTTTAGAACAAGTCGTATTTATGCATGCTGTACTTGGAAAAGGTGAGCTTACTGTATTGCCAGAACAGGCAGCGCAGGTTACAAGAATACTTGATGGAATATATGAATCTGCTAAAACAGGAGCACCTGTATTTTTTTAATTGGTAAAGAATGCAATTAGATTTCATCGTAACTTAACACATGCAAGGAGGATATTATGAGGACTGGATTACAATTATACACCATTAGAGATGCCTATTTTAATACTGAAGGATTTAAGGAAGCATTAAAGCAGGTAAAGGAGTTAGGATATGAGCAAGTAGAGTTTGCTGGTTATGGAGATATGTCCGCAGTAGAATTAAAGACCTATCTGAAAGAAATTGGATTAAAATCTATATCCTGTCATAGAGGATTGATGGATTTAAGTGACAACCTAGAAGAAACCATTCGTTATAACAAAGAATTAGGAATACAATACATTGCATGTGCTTTTGCACCTACATCAACGAAAGAAGAAATGGAGCAACTAATCGAGATACTTTCAAAAGCTAAAGTTGCCATAGCAGAGGCTGGAATGGAGTTGTTATATCACAACCATTCACATGAGTTTATACCTTTAGAGGATGGAGCCATACCTATGGATCTGATTAAGGAATGTGTGAGATTAGAACTAGACACTTTCTGGGTATTTCATGCAGGTGTTGAACCGTGTGCATATATGAAAGAAAATAGTGATAAAATAGCTCTTGTTCATGTAAAAGATGGTAGCTTTGAAGGGGTTCCAAGTGCACTTGGCGAAGGGTATAACAACATCAAGGGTATTGTTAAAATGGCAGAAATGATTGGAATGGACCATATTATCGTTGAAAATGATAACCCAGTGCCAGATGGGTTATCAGATGTGAAGAGAAGCATTGATAATTTAAAAAAGGTTATGAATTAGTTGTATAAGTCTAAAGCATCAAAGAATATAAATTCTATACTTGGATAGAATGTAAAATATAGGGAAATATAAATTGACTTTAGCGATAAGATAAGCTAAGATATAATTAATATTTCCATATATTAACAGTGGAAAAATATTATTGAAGGCGGTGAAGAAATGGGAGACAAAAATCCAAAAAAGGCACCTAAGAAGAAATCAACAACTTCAGCTAAATCATCAGCACCTCAAGCAACTTCTTCTACCAGTACATCCAAGAAGAAATAACTTAAGCTACAAAAAAAAGGGTTGATACAAAATAGATCTTCATGTCTATTTTGTATCAACCCTTTTTTAAGTCCTATGCTAAAAGCCAAACCAAAGTAAAGGATACAAGTAATTGTATAATTGAGAATTTAAATACTACCTGGGTATTGGACCAAGTTAAATTTTTTCTTACATGATCATGAATTGGAGTTCTTGTATTTGCTAAAATTCGTATCTTTAAAAACCTTAATAAGGATACTTTAATTAATCCTAATCCACCATCCACTATGAGCATGATTGCAGCTGGAATATATAAGAGTGGGCTTCCAGTTTTCAATATTGCTATACTAATAAATAGGCCCAAGGCTCTTGAACCGGCATCACCCATCATCATGGAACTTGGAGTTGCATTAAACCATAAATAACTCATGATACAAGAAACCATAATTAAAATCATGGTAGAACTATCTTTATCAGTACCTAAAATATCACCTATGGCATATATGGTCAAAAGGGTAATGACTGATAAAGTTCCACTTAACCCGTCAACACCATCTGAGCAATTAGTAACATTAATTGAAACCCAAACAAGAATGGTACCAAGTATAACGTAGAGGACAGGTGACAAAGTAATAGATGCATTAACAAATGGTAAATTAAGTACACTGGAATTGAAATTAACATAAGTAATAGATACAGTTAATGCAATAATAAAGTCTAGAATACCCTTTCTTAATTCGCTCCAAGGATTCTTAGCGCAATCATCTAAAAATCCAGTAATCATTGCTGCAAGTACTAAAATCAAGTAAACTAAGTTTTCCTTTGTAATAGGAAGAAATAAAAGAGTGGAACAAGCAAATACAATAATAAAGAGAAATCCAGCACCTCTTGGTTTGCCAGCTGATAATTTGCCGTCATGAGCAAAATCCCTTCCTCCATCCTTTGGTAAAAGACCTGTACCGAATTTTAGTAAAAGATAAGTAACGATATAAGTAAATAGTATGCCGCATAGGGCTATGATACGGTTATCAAGATTGTTTTGTATGAAATAAATCATAGGTGTAAACTCCTATCTGCGCAAAGCGCTTATATTTTGTTTTTTACCCAATTGATGTGTTAGTGGAACCAATGTCATCATGGATTATGTCTTCTGGGTTGGTGTTTTTCATTAATTATCTAATTCTTTAAGTAAGTCATTAAAGAAAATCAGAATACAGCTCTTTCCAATTATTAACGTAAATTACAGGGTCAAAACATATTTAAACCCAAAACCCAGTGTCTAGAGATTTGTTTATAGAAGAAAGTCTTACAGACAAAAAGGGATTATGGTCCTTGGATGTGAAAAGCTTCTTTTTCTATATATATGTGAGAGAAAATAGGATTATATAAGTTTTTCTTGAGTTACTCAAAATATTTCTATCCTTTTGCCTCACCTTAATTGGCAAGGTAAGTTCTTCCCTAATCTCGTCAACAACCGTAAAAAAACTGTCATATTTTAGCTATATAATCTTCATAAAAAAAATTTATGTAGCTGGTTATGAAATCCCAAAGTTTATTATGGTAAATCTGTGCCGACATGTCAATATAAAAATGTAAATTTATTTTAAGAATAGTTACTATTTAGTCTCAAATTACGTAATTCACAAAAAGTCCTAGATAAAGTATAAAGGAATTAAGAGATATCTGTATTTAGCTTGGCGAGACCGTCTGACAAGGTTGTTTATGTTCGGCTAGAGACTCAGAAGAAGGTCTGAATATTGTGATAAAGGTTCTATGAGGCTCTACAAAGAACATACCGCAGGAAGGTAAGGCCGCCAAATAAATATAGATATCTCTTAATTCATCAGCACACGAAATAGGGACTTTTTAGTGACGCATAGTATGATATGGATGAATAGTTACCAAGAATAAAAAAACAGGTGATAAATTCAGCTTTTAGTTTATTGGATAAGAATCATAAGGCTTTGAGATTCTATTTTTATAAAATCACCTAAGAGTATGAAAAAAGATTGTCAGAAAGAGGGTAAATGGGTATAATGGATAGGACTTAAATATTGTTTTTGACTGAATTTAACGAGTATAATAGAGATTTTTGTCTGTGAAGTTTGAGGAATATATATAAAACAAAGGATGGGATGTATATGGATGATAATATATTTTATATGCCTGCTGAGTGGGAGGAACATGAGAGGACATTGATTGAATGGCCAGTTAAAGAATCTTTGGTTTGGGAAGATAACTATGAAGAAGTTATGTTAGGGTATAAAGAAGTTGCAAAGGCTATATCAGAATTTGAAGAGATTACAATTATAGCCAATGAAAATGAGGATAGTCCGATTTTAAAAGATTGTAAAGATTTTGCTTCTATCATAAAGATACCTCATAATGATGCTTGGTGCAGAGATAATGGTCCAACCTTTGTATGGAATAAAGAGAAGGAATTAAAAGGAATCAATTGGATATTTAATGCCTGGGGGGAAAAGTACAAGCCTTATGACTTAGATGATAAGGTTGCAGGAAAGGTTTTAGAACACTATCATGTGCCTGTAATAGATTCATCTCTTGTATTAGAAGGTGGTTCTATCCATGTAGACGGAGAAGGCACCATGCTTACTACAATGGAGTGTTTATTAAATAAAAATAGAAATCCTCATCTTACAAAAGAAGAAATTGCCTGGGAAGTGAAGAAGAAACTTGGTGTAGACGAGATTATCTGGTTAAATAAAGGTTTACATGGCGATGAAACAGATGGACATGTTGATAATATAGCTTGTTTTGCAAAACCTGGTGTTGTTCTTATACAGACGTGTAAGGACAAGAAGGATCCTAATTATGAAATTACAAGGGAGAATTTAGCCATACTTGAAAACACAGTAGATGCCAAAGGTCGAAAGCTTGAAATCATAGAGATTCCACAACCTCCAGTAAGATACTACAAGGGAGAAAGACTTACCTTAAGTTATTTGAACTTTTATTTTGTAAATAAAGGGATTATACTACCTGTCTTTTGTGAGGATGCTATGGAAACAGATCAGCTTGCAAAGGATATGATACAAAAGGTTTTTCCAGATCGAAAGATAACAGAAGTAGATGGGATGAAGTTAATAAAAGAAGGTGGTAATGTCCATTGTATTACACAACAGATGCCAAAGGGCAAAGGTTGAAAGGAGAAATTTTATGAGAATGGTTAAAGTTGCAGCAACTCAGATGAGCTGTTCAAATGTGATATCAGATAATATTAGAAAGGCAGATGCCTTAGTAAGAGCAGCTGCAGCTGAGGGTGCTCAGGTTATTTTAATACAAGAGCTATTTGAAAACTTATACTTTTGTCAGAAGGAAAAGCCAGAGTTTTATGAATATGCTAAAACAGTAGAAGAAAGTGATGCCATACTACATTTTAAAAATCTAGCAAAAGAACTACAAGTTGTACTTCCGATTAGTTTCTATGAGAAGAAAAACAATGCAAGATTTAATGCCATGGCCATGATAGATGCAGATGGTACCATTCTTGGAGTATATAGAAAGAGCCATATTCCAGATGGTCCTGGGTATGAAGAAAAGTATTACTTTAATCCCGGAGATACAGGTTTTAAAGTATGGAATACAAAGTATGGTAAAATTGGAGTGGGAATTTGTTGGGATCAATGGTATCCAGAAACAGCCAGATGTATGACACTTATGGGAGCTGAAATTCTACTCTATCCAACTGCAATTGGTTCTGAACCAGAAAGTCCAGAAGTGGATTCTAAAGACCACTGGCAAAGATGTATGATTGGACATTCTGCTTGCAATCTGGTTCCAGTCATTGCCTCTAACCGAGTTGGAACTGAAGTGATTGAGGATTCTACTATTACTTTTTATGGATCCTCTTTTATTACCAATGCAACAGGAGAAAAAGTGGTAGAAGCAGATAGAGTAAGCGAAACATATCTTGTTGCAGAATTTGATTTAGATGCACTAGAAAGGCAAAGAACAGAATGGGGAATCTTTAGAGATAGACGTCCAGATCTTTATAAAGTAATCCTTACATTTGATGGTGAAGTAGAGAAGCGATGAATGATTCAATAAAAAATCCAGAGTATTTAAACATATATAGTCCCATTGAGGATGTAATATATTATGGTGGTAATCAAAGTTGGTATCATAAGAAGTGGAGCCAAGAATCGGGCTGTGGTCCTACCTGTGCAGCTAATATTACAGCCTATTTAGCATTGACTAGAGAAAATCTAAGAAATCTTTATTTGAATGCTAGTATGGAGCAAAGTGATTTTACACAGCACATGGAGGTGATGTTTCACTACATCACCCCAGGACCAATGGGTGTTAATAGTTTAGATAAATTTATTAAGGGATTTCTAAAGTATTTAGAATCAAGAAGTATTTCTTTGACACCCAAGTCTCTTTCAGTAAACCTTGGTGATTTTAAGAAAAGAGATGTAAATCGACTGAAAGAATTTGTAACAGAGGCACTTATGAAAGACTGTCCTATTGCATTTCTTAATTTGTCAAAAGGTTCGGAAAACAGACTGCAAGGATGGCATTGGATTACCATCACCCATGTCAGATTTACAGAAGATGATATCTTGGCAACAGCATCTGATGAAGGTATAAAAAGAGAATTTAGTTTAAAATTATGGTACCTTACTACAAAATTACATGGTGGACTTATTTATTTTGAAAATTAAATTGAATAATTCATAAAACAAAAAAATAAAAAAATACGCTTAGATACTAAAATTACTAGTATTTTAAGCGTATTTTTTTGCGTCACTAAAAAGAACCTATTTAGTGTGCAGAATTACATAAATTGAGGCCGAATAGGTACAAGTATTTTATAAAGTTTTTATAAAATAGCAAATTACTATTGATAAAGAGTAATCAATATGATATATTTGTTTATATAAAATAAATTGAACACAATTAAATTTTAAGAAATCTATTATTGGAGGTATTAGAATGAACTTTTATGATTTTTCTGCAAAACAAATGGATGGTAAGGAACATAGCATGGAGGAATATAAGGGCAAGGTTGTAGTGGTCGTAAATACAGCAAGTAAATGTGGTCTTACACCTCAATTTAAAGAATTAGAAGAACTATATGAAAAATACAATAAAGAAGGATTAGAGATCATTGGTTTCCCATGTAACCAGTTTGCTGGACAAGATCCATCTGATAATGAGGAAATTCATACTTTTTGCCAGAGAAATTATGGTGTATCATTTCCGATGTATGAAAAAATTGATGTAAACGGAGAAAGTGCACATCCCCTATATAAATATTTAAAACAAGAAGCAAAAGGTACCTTGGGTAATCAAATTAAATGGAACTTTACTAAATTTATAGTGAATAAAGATGGTAAAGTTGTAAAGAGGGTTGCACCAACAGTCAATCCAATTAAAATGGAAGAGGATATTAAAATGTTATTGAAATAAAACAATTTTTAAAACCTATTTCAAATCCATTTATATATGTTACTATGTTTGTTGTTTTTTTATTATACGAGCTGGTATAGAATTGAAAAAAATGAAGAGAAATAAATAAAATTAGGATATACCTGGCTATCTAAGAAATTAAATATTATTTAAGATCTAAAGTTACACAACTTATTAAAGCAAAATATGAAAACAAATGGTTTATATCCTTGTTTGTGGAACAGTATCAAGGATATAAACCATTTTTATATAAACCTTGGATATGAAATAGTGGTTCAATAATAAATAATATAAATATTTGGTACTTTGTAGATTAGTTTATGCTATTTTTTTCTCACATATCCTGTTAATATCCTCTGCTCCAAGGGATTCCTTTTCAAGCAGTTCGGTGGTGATATCCTCAAGCAAATTCATATTATTAGAAATCATTTCTCGTGTATTCTCATATAACACATTCATTTGGCTACGACATTTACTTAAAAAATCTTTATCATAGTTATCTTCCATGGCACTAGTACTAAAAAGACCCATTTCCGCATCCATTCCGTATTTATTCAAATAATCTACCATTAGGCTTGAAGCTTTTTGAATATCGTTGCTGGCACCTGTGGTAATTTCATCCACTCCAAATTTTAATTCTTCTGCAGCTCGCCCAGCCAATAGGACCTGAATTTCATGTAGTATTTGACGTTTGGTTTTAAACAAGGTGTCCTTTGGAATGGATAAATTAAAGCCGCCAGCACCTTTCACACTTGGGATAATGGTAACTTTAGCAATATATTGTTCTGGCTGTAGTAATTTGGTTGCCAAAGCATGACCGGATTCGTGATAAGCAGTTATTTTCTTATCCTGTTCTGATATAAAACTACGATCTTGTAAAGGTGCGCCAGCTAAAACAGTATAATAAGCTCTTTCGATATGGTCATTTTTAATATACTGACTCTTTTCATTGGCAGCATTGATAGCGGATTCATTTAGCAGGTTTTCTAGCATGGCACCACTAAAATATACTGTTTTTTTCGCAAGTGTATCCATATCTACGTCTTCTGAGAGGGGTTTCTTATCTCCATAAAGCTTTAATATTTTTTTTCTGGCGTTGACATCAGGCAATCCAATTTCAATTTGTCTATCAAATCTACCTGGTCTTAGCAAGGCATCGTCTAGTGTGTCAAGACGATTGGTTGCACCGATTACAACAATTCCTTTATTCTCATGAAAACCAGACATTTCAGTTAGTAGAGCATTTAAAGTCTGATCTCTTTCATCGTTACTGGCATTGGCATTACGTGCTCTTTTCTTACCAATGGCATCTATTTCGTCAATGAATATAACAGCCTTTTCACTCTTTTTGGCTTTATTAAATAGAGAACGTATACGGCTTGCACCTACGCCCACATACATCTGAACAAAATCAGAACCACTCATAGCATAAAAGGGGACACCTGCTTCTCCAGCGATGGCTTTTGCCATAAGTGTTTTTCCAGTTCCAGGAGGGCCATAAAGAAGGACGCCTTTTGGCATTCTAGCACCAACGGCACTGTATTTCTCCGGTTCTTTGATAAAATCAATGATATCGCCTACCATGGATTTGGCTTCTACATTTCCTGCAACTTGGCCCAATGTAATGAAGGCATCGCCCTTTTGTGGTTTTGCTGCATCTTTCATCAAGGGTTTATTACCATTACTATTTTTTCTTACCAGGAAAAATAATCCCACACCGGCTACTAGAAGCAATATGACTTGTAGACCTTGCGTCATGGCACTAGCAGAACTAGTTACTGTAATGTTGTGTAGTAATAAGAATTCTGTAAAGCCCTCTGACTTTGGATTGGGAACAGAGTAAATAACATTATTTTCTTCTTTTAAAATCACTATAAGGGTATCGCTATTTATGTTGTTATTGCTAAATTTAACGCTATCTACTTTGTTTTCATTCACAGCCTCTAAAAATAAGGGGTATGTCATTTCTTCTTTGGTTTTTTCTGTTGTCAATAGTACAGTTAGCGCTATACCAATTAATACGATCAATGAGATTATCATCAAGTATTTCTTCTTCATCTAGTCTCCTCCTAAGATTTAATAGTACCATCGATAGTTGTTTCCACTATTATAAGATAATAATTTACAAATTTCTACAATTTATTTTTGGAAAGAATGTTTTATTATACCAATTGTGAAAGAATTTCTATTCCTGTGACCAATTATTATATTTGGCATCATTAAGGCATATATTAAAATGATAGAGCTTTCAGAATTTGAAGCAATGCCTTTTTTATTGTTGTTCCGATTCCCAATATGGAAGTTACTTAATTTATCAAGTATAGAGATTTTTGACTGGGAAGTTTGAGTAAAATAAGAAGAAATAATTAACCTATATTCATATGAAGTAGGGGATAGGAGTTTTATGTCAGGAGAAGAATTCTTTACTTTTAGAGAATACATGAGAAAAGAAGGAGATACCTTATCTGCGTCTGCTGAAGATTATATGGAGATGATATTCAGACTAAGTAGGGAAAATGGGTTTACCAGGGTTAATGATTTAGCAGAGGCATTAAATGTACAGCCTCCGTCAGTTACCAAAATGATTCAGAAATTAGCAGAATTAGATTTACTCAAGTATGAGAGGTATGGGGTCATTATGTTAAAGGACAGAGGAGCCAAAATTGGACGTGGTCTTTTAGATAGGCATAATGTTGTAGAAGAATTTTTAAGGTTACTAGATATTCAAGAAGGACTATTAGAGAATACGGAAAAGATTGAGCATACCATAAATGGGGACATACTAAATGGCATGATCAGACTAGTAGGATTTTTTAAGGGGAATCCAAGTATACATAAAAAGTTTATTGAATATAAGTGACTTAAAACCTAGAATTCATAATTAATGTGGCTATAGTAAACGATGGCATTTGATTTACTATAGCCACAATATGAATTAGGCTTTTATCTCAGAAGGATTCAGAGCTAAAGTAGTTTATATATTGTGGTGGTTAAGAGACAAAGGAGGGTCGCAATGACAGTTGGAATAAATGCTCCAAGTATCGTCCATTTCATACTTCCAGTTTCTTTTTTTATTGTCATTAAGGTAGTGGCACAGGGCCAATGAAGTAGGCTAAAAAGCATAACATTTAATGCAGTAAGATAAGTCCAATTATGGGCAATTAAGATTTCTCTTAAGGAGGAAAGACTAGAGAATTCCATCATAGACCCAGTAGAAAGGTAACTCATAAGTAGAATAGGGAGAACAATTTCATTGGCGGGTATACCAAGTAAAAAGGCCATTAGTATATATCCATCTAATCCTATTATTTTGGAAAAAGGATCTAAAAATAAGGCAGTGTGAGATAGAACACTAAGATCACCAATATAAATATTTGCAAATAGCCAAGTAATGATACCTGCAGGAGCTGCAACAAGTAGGGCTCTTTTTAAAACAAAAATGGTTCTGTCTATCAAAGAGGTATATAGAAGTCTTCTTATTTTAGGCAATCTATAGGGCGGTAGCTCTAAAGTAAAGGTGGAGGGAATGCCTTTTAATAAAGTCTTGGATAGTAAATAGGAGACCAATAGAGAAATACCAATACCCAATATGACAAGGAATGTTACTGTCAAAGCAGATAAAATACCAAAGGTTTGATTTCCAATTACTGAAAAGAATATAGTTGCTATGGCAATTAGGGTTGGAAATCTGCCATTACATGGAACAAAGTTGTTGGTTAGTATAGCAAGCAGACGTTCTCTTGGAGAGTCAATGATGCGGCAAGATATGATACCAGCAGCGTTGCATCCAAAACCCATACACATGGTTAGAC
>JBKEAO010000173.1:0-2531 GCA_047972335.1 Anaerocolumna sp.
AAAAATAAGCATTTATCAGATAGCATAAGAAAGCAAAGTTTCTATGAATTTAGACGACAATTAGAATATAAATCTAAATTTAGAGGGGCCACGTTAGTAGTGGCTGATAGATTTTATCCGTCATCAAAAACTTGTAGCCTATGTGGAAATATCAAGAAAGATTTAAAACTTAAAGATAGAGTTTACAACTGTGAATGTGGGTTTATTATTGACAGAGATTTAAACGCAAGTATTAATCTTTCTAGATATAAATTAGCTTAAAATCACCTAAAAGACTAAGCTAATATGTAGGATTCGTTGTATCCGAATTTACGCCTTTGGAGTGTTATACAAACTAAAGTAGATAATTATTTATAGTTATCAAAATAGAACACATTGAAAAAGGAATGAAACAAGATTTATAGATTTTTATAGATTTTGGCAACGGTTTAAAACAGACACATGGATTTACAGAGAAATTTTCAAAAAGAATTAGATAAAATCATACAGAATCTAACAGATCAAGGCAGAACGCCTTCCTTACTGCTACACAGTTGCTGTGCCCCTTGTAGCAGTTATGTCCTTGAATATTTATCTAATTATTTTCATATAACTATTTTTTACTATAACCCAAATATCTCATCTCTTGCAGAATACGATAGACGAGTAATTGAACAACAGCGTCTTATTCAGGAGCTTCCTGTTAAGCATCCTATCAAATTTATTCTTGGTAATTACGAACCGCAGCTTTTTTATGAGATGGCGAAGGGGATGGAAACTTTACCAGAAGGTGGTGCCCGTTGTGAAAATTGTTATGAAATGAGGCTTAGAGAGACTGCATTTTTAGCCAAAGAAAAGCGCTATGATTATTTTACAACTACTCTTTCTATTAGCCCACATAAAAATGCAAGTAAATTAAATGAAATAGGCGAACATTTGGCTATGGAGTTTAACATTTCTTATCTTTGTTCAGATTTTAAGAAAAAAAATGGTTATAAACGTTCCACCGAACTATCCAAAGAATTCAAATTATATCGCCAAGATTACTGTGGTTGTATTTTTTCTAAAGTAGAGAGTGAGAAACGATTAAAGGATCTTTAATAAACCTAATAAACTTTATTTTACAGTATTTATTGAAAGGATTTCATCTATATGATAGACTATAAATCTAAAGGATTTTTACTTGATCATCCATTAAATATTAATGAACTATATTTGTGCTTTGTTTTAACATAAGGCACGGGAAAGGCATGGGAGTATGACTACTGATAATAAGTTAGATAGTTTATCAGATGATGAAATTATTACATTAATAAGAGACAATCATCCAGATGCAATGGACTTCATGCTTAACCGTTATAAATATCTTGTTCGAAGCAAGGCCAAAGAACTCTATTTAATTGGTGGCGACAGAGATGATTTAATTCAAGAAGGCATGATTGGACTATATAAAGCGATTCGTGATTATAATCTTGATATAAATTCTAGTTTTTATAACTTTGCCGACCTTTGTATTTCCAGGCAGATTTATAGTGCTATCAAGTCCTCTAATAGAAAGAAAAATATTCCTTTAAATACATATGTTTCACTTTACAGCCCTACCTCTTCCGATAGTCCCGATAATGAAGACAAGGGTTCCCTCTTAGATACCATGATTCAAAATAATATTTCCAACCCAGAGGAATTAGTTATTGACAAAGAGAGTACAAATATGTTAGAATATGAACTCGTAAGGCATTTAAGTCCGTTTGAAAAGCAAGTTTTGGACATGTATTTATTAGATTATTCTTATATGAAAATTGCTAGCATAATTAAGAAGGATCCAAAGTCAATAGACAATGCATTACAACGCATTAAGCTTAAGTTAAATAATCTCTTAAAGGATTTAGATTAAGCATATGCCCCCGTAGCTCAGTCGGTAGAGCGTTACCTTGGTAAGGTAAAGGTCTCGAGTTCAAGTCTCGTCGGGAGCTTATAGTAAAATCAGTGACTACAGCGATTTTAGTCAGAATAAAAAACCAACGGTTCAATCAATAGTTCAATCAAATACAAAATTTACCCCTATTTCAGATGAAGTAGGGGGTTTTTATTTTGTATAAATATTGATAAAGCATTATTCATAGAAGAAACACCTTTACTTGAGTCATCTATGGTCGAGTGATGTTTTCCATTGTAATTATCTTATCTTGTTAAATTATAAAACTCATAGTATAATCAACTTATCAATTCTAGTCGTTTCCATTTTCTATTCTTAGGAGGTCTATATGTTTTCTAAACAGGAACTATCATTATTTCAGTCACCCTATTTCTCAAATTTTAGCTTTAAGAACGGTATTATCGAAGTCCAATCCAAGAACAATCTTTTCCATCCTTATTCCAACCACGTTGTTCCCAGTACATCAAGACTGCGATACGGACCTTGGGACCATAAATACCGTCCACTTTTAAAGGATATCCCTGCACTACCTTGTTAAGCTTTTCTTGCAACCATTTAATATCCTCTCTGGAAGAGCTACGTGTGATATTCTCTGCTGGCATCTTGAAATCATCCT
>JBKEAO010000058.1:0-12796 GCA_047972335.1 Anaerocolumna sp.
GCGGGCAGTTCCAAACACAAGGCAGCCAAAGCCAAGATCAAGGGAACCAGAATCAAGACTTAGGCGGGCAGTTCCAAACACAAGGTAGCCAAAGCCAAGATCAAGGGAACCAGAATCAAGACTTAGGCGGGCAGTTCCAAACACAAGGTGGCCAAAGCCAAGATCAAGGGAACCAAAATCAAGACTTAGGCGGGCAGTTCCAAACACAAGGTAGCCAAAGCCAAGATCAAGGGAACCAGAATCAAGACTTAGGTGATCAGTTTCAAACACAAGGCAGCCAAAGCCAAGATCAAGGGAACCAAAATCAAGACTTAGGTGATCAGTTTCAAACACAAGGTAGCCAAAGCCAAGATCAAGGTGAACAAAGTCAGGATCTAGGTGGACAGATTCAAAATCAGGGAGATCAGACACAATTACAAGGGCAGCTTGCTTCCCTAGGTGACCAATCAGAAGAAATGGGCGACCAAAGCCAGACCCAAGGCAGTCAATTGCAAGGAGATCAAACCCAAGGCCAGAATCAAGGCGATCAAATGCAAGGCCAAAATCAGGGGGATCAAACCCAAGGCCAGAACCAAGGGGATCAAACCCAAGATCAAAATCAAGGTGATCAGTTTCAATTAATGACTGGCCACGGCGGGCAATCATTGGGAGATCAAATATTAACTAGTAGCCCTTCCATCTCTACCCCTGTTAATGTGAGTGGAGTTACCGTAAACGTTACCGTATCCTGTTGTGATGAAAAGAAAAAAAAGAAAGAGAAGACCAAAAAAGATTGTGAAGAACAATGCCGCTGCTCCATTACTTCATTATTAAACCTACTAAGGACATTTTCTCTAGCCATAACTGATTCTGAACTTTCACAACTTGTTTTTAATATTTCAGGTTTACCTACTTCTACATTAACTGGAAACATTGGAAATGTTACCAACTGTACCTTTACTGTACTTCCAGAAGATGGTTCTAATGCAATAACCTTCTTAACAGATTCCCTCAACGCATTAACCATATCACAAACACAAGGGACACCTAGTCTATTTTCATTATTACTATCCTATTTACAAACAACCAATTGCTCACCAACTCAAAATGCTTCAGAAAAAGATTGTCATGAAGATACAACCTGTTGCTTTGACCAAATCAATCAGCAGTTACAAGCATTTTTTGCAGCTAATCTTGAACTTCAGATTTTTGTCGACAACACAATCGTACCTGGGTTTATTTTAAAGATTTGTGATGATATTGTATATTTAGTGGATAGTTTAACTGATCCAACAAGCATAACTGCAATACCAATTTGTAAGATTGTGGGATTTCAACCACTGTAATTTATATATTTCATAGGAGGATACGCTATGTCTAATTCATTTAACAATGATAAAATGATTGATTTAATTCAAACTGCAATGCAAGAAAGAGTACAGAGAACAACCGCTTTTATGGACTCAACAGAGGATAAAGAAAAAGGTGCCGATACGGTTTCCATTATGCTAAATGGTGTTACAAAAACCGTAAGCAAGGAAGACTATAAGTTACTAAAAACAGAAAATACTAAGACCAAACAGCAAATGAAAGATGCAATAAAAGCACTAACCGCAGAATTTAAAACAGATTTAAAAGTTAAAAAGCCTGAAGTATCTAAACCAGAGGTTCCGTATACTGAAAAAACTGCTTCTATTGAGGAAACAATTATACTACCAGAGAATTAACAATATTATAATCAAACTTCGCAGCTAGACTTTTGTATCTATATCATTTAGTTAGTGCTCACTACTATATATGGATGCAATAGTAAAACAAAGAATTAGAGCTAAATGTTATTAAAGAATAGGTGACATAAAATATAGGAACTAAAAATGGTATTTCTGTGTATGACTTTAAGACGGATTGGCATCCGCCTAAAAAAAGAGTATACTATCAATAAGTTTCTTCGCCTGTTTTAAGAAAATCGGTATGCGAAGCTTGCTGGGTGTTGGATTCTATGTTAGCAGGTATCGTTCCCCTCTGGCCTGATAGGTAGTATAAATTTACCTATCAGGCCTTCTACATCTAATGGAGTCCCATCCCTAATTCTTATCCTAACTAATTTCATTTATTCATAATATTTTATAAGTGCTTGTGTACCTAAATCTCCAGCGCCTTCCTTTTCTAGTATTTCGTACATTCCTAAGACCTGTTCTAATATATTAAGTTCTAAATCTCTATCTTTTGCTTCCTCAACTGCAAGCCTCATATCTTTTATAAAATGTTTGATAAAAAATCCGGGTGCATAATCATCCTTTAAAATTCTTGGTGCCACACTGTTTAGTTGTGTACTACCAGCTGAACCTTTTTTAATGGTATGCATCATTGTTTCCACATCTAGTCCTGTGGACTTTGCATAAGTCATAGCTTCACAAACGGCTGAAATCGTTCCTGCTATAGCAATCTGATTTGCCATCTTAGTATGCTGTCCGTTACCAGCCTTTCCTTCATAAACAATATGTTCCCCCATTGCCTCAAACAAGGGTTTACACTGATGATAGATTTCTTCATCACCACCTACCATTATGGTTAAGGTGCCCTCCTTTGCTCCGATATCTCCACCTGTAACAGGTGCATCAAGGGCATATAAACCTTTCTTTTTCGCTTCTTCATATATTTTTATTGCCAATCTAGGACTGTTTGTTGTCATATCAATCAGACAGGCTCCTGGTTTTGCATTTTCTATAATGCCGTCTTCTAAAAGATATACCTCTTCCACATCCTTTGGATATCCTACGATGGTTATGATTGCATCTTTATCCTGTACACATTCTTTGATAGAATCTGTCCAAACCGCTCCTTCTAAAACAAGATCAAGGACTTTTGATTTGGTCCTTGTATAAATAGATACTTCAAATCCTGCTTTCCTTAAATTTCTAACCATTGATTTACCCATGATGCCAACGCCTATAAATCCTATCTTCATTTTATTACCTTTCCTTTCTATGATACCATACTTAGTTTGCTTTAATTAGCACGACAGCTAAATCATTTACATTGGTACCTGTAGGACCTGTTACGATTAAACCATCCACTGCCTTTAATCCGTTATAAGAATCATTGTTAATTAGTATATCATAAACTTTCATATTTTTCTCATTTAATTTAATCACAGTTTCTCCATCTACATATCCACCAGCTGCATCCGTTGGTCCGTCGGTTCCATCAGAGCCGACTGAAAATACTGAAACATTATTCAATCCTTTTATTTCCTGGGCAGCAGCTAAGGCTAGCTCCTGATTCCTGCCCCCTTTACCTTTTCCTGTTATGCGTACAACTGTTTCACCACCTGCAATAAATGCCAGACTCTTCTTTGTTTTACTATAATGTTTTGCAATTGCTCCTAAAAATTTACCTGCTTCGGCCGCCTCACAAGCCAAACTAGCAGTGAGCACGATAGGTTCATACCCTAACTCTATACACTTTAATCTGGCTGCTTCACATAACTGATTCACACTTCCAGTTATTTTCGTAACTACATTATCGATTGTATTCGGTGTTTCTATACTTAGTAAATTTTTTGCTTTTTCTGATAGATTCAAATGATACTTATTTACGATTCCAAGGGCGTCTTCTGAAGTGGAACTATCTGGGTAAGCAGGCCCTGAAGCTATCATGTCTAGAGGATCGCCTATAATATCTGATAATACTATGGATATTACCTTGGCTGGTTCACATAACTTAGCAAATTTTCCTCCTTTTACTCTAGATAACCTTTTCCTTATGGTGTTAATTTCCACTATATTGGCACCACAGGCAAGTAACTGTTCATTGATACTTTGCAGTTCTACCTCCTCTAGCAATGGATCTTCAAATAAAGCTGAACCTCCTCCAGAAATTAATAGTAATACCGTATCATCTGGTGTAAGACCTGTTACTAGTTGAACCGCATCTTTGGTTGCCAGGTAAGAATTAGAATCAGAAATAGGATGTCCTGCTTCATATATCCTAATATTTTTTAGTTCTCCTTCTGAATGCCCATATTTTGTGATTACAATACCACTACTAATGTTATCTTCCAAAATATCACTAGTGGCTTTAGCCATAGACCAGGCTGCTTTCCCAATAGATATCAACAGCAATCTTCCTCCTAAGAATTTCTCATTCTCCAAGGCTTTTTTTACTGCTGCAAAGGGAAGGGCAGATTCAATGGCTGATTCTATTATTTTAAATGCATCTTTTTTTAATTCCATTTTAGTACCCCTTTCAGTGTTTAAAATGGCGCCAAAGCCTTTGCTCTGACGCCTTATAAACTTTTGTTTTATCTATTTATCTCAAGAAGAAATATACAATATATACATTAATCAAAGAGGAAATACCTACGATAAATGTACCTAATGTTTGTGTTTTATAACCGTCTTGCACTTCCATTTCACCAAAGTTAGTCACTACCCAGAAATAACTATCATTTGCATGGGATACTGTCATTGCTCCTGCACCAATTGCAATTACAGTAAGAGCCGCAAGTGGTGAAGTACCCAAACCGATGGTTGCAAGCATAGGTGCAAGTATACCAGCAGTGGTTGTAATAGCAACTGTTGAGGAACCCTGAGCAGTTTTTAATATTGCTGCAAGTAAGAATGGGAAGAACAATCCTAAGGCCGCAAGTGCTGTTGCATTATCTTTGATGTAATCCACCATAGATGTATTAGCAATTACATTTCCAAGCACGCCACCTGCTGCAGTAACGAATAATATCGGTCCTGTAACCTTTAAGGTGTCATTGGTAAGTGCATTAAATTCTGACATTTTCTTTTGATCAATTAATAATAAGATTCCAAATATTACGCCAATTGCAATGGCTATAATAGGTGTTCCAATAAAAGTAATCATATCTAGCTTGATATTTGCCATAGATAGAGCGGAGGAAAGTCCCATTAAAAAGATTGGAACTAAGATAGGTGCAAAGGATAAAAATGTGCTAGGTAATCTTCCATAGCTTGCAACCAATTCTTCATATGTTTGTACTACTTCATCATTATTTTCAACTTCATCTTTTGATTTTATTTTTTTACCTATGTATTTCGCAAAGAAATAAGATGCAATCAATGGAAGGATTGAACAGACCACTCCCAAACCAATTACCAATAGTAAATTCGTCTCCATGCCTATTCCTTCATACAATGTATTCGCTGCAGCGATAGGGCCTGGAGTAGGTGGAATAAAGCAGTGGGCAATATATAATCCCATGGATAAAGCAACTGTTGTTGCTACTGCTGATTTACCTGTACGTCTTACTAACGCTTTACGAATTGGATTTACCATTACAAATCCACTATCACAAAATACTGGTATAGAAATAATCCAACCCATGATTAGCATGGCAAGTTCAGGGTTTTTTTCACCAACAATTTTAACCACCGTATCTGCCATTTTAAGTGCTGCACCAGTCTTTTCCAGCAAAGTACCAATTAAGGCACCTAAAATAATAACAATACCTATACTCTTAAATGTGTTACTAAAACCTGTACCAATAACTCCTGGAATGTCTACTAATGGTATGCCTGCTGCCAATGCAAACAATAAAGCAACTGACATAATGGATAAGAAAGGATGAATCTTTAATTTTGAAATTGCCAAAATCATAATAATAATTGCTACTACAAAAGTAATAAATAGTGGTATACCTGCCATATAATGCCCTCCCTTTTTTAAATAACTTATATTCATCATTATTTATAGGTATATCATACAACAAGACATATCGTTCTACAATATTACACATAACATAGTTATATATATACTTATATTATAGGTAATATGTATACTATTTTGTAATCTTATCACTATCCTATAGCACTATTATCCAATTCTCTATAAAAATATATAGCAATGTAAAACAAGGAAGAATGACGGATAGACCTAGGGTCATAGCTAGTCCTCTCCATAATTTGCTTTAATCGATTTTGCAAGGTGTTTTTATGGATAAATAATTTGTCCGCCGCTTTATTAATGGACCCCTCCATATCATAATACACCTCAAGCAAAATCATACTATCTCTAATCTCATCAATGGTAAAACCCTTGAAAATTTTAAATATATATTCCCACTTAATATTTTCGTCTAGTTCATCACAAAATACTTCCATGTTTAAGTCATCATAAAATCTAATATCCCATTTATGGGTACGCATGCAAGCTCTATTGGCTTTCATTGCCCTACTTAAGGCGATTTTTGCAAAGGTATAATTACTCATAGGGCTATCAATTCCTATCGCCAATTTCACTGGATACTTACTTTCAATTTCACTTTTTAATGAAGTAATGATTTCAATGATTTCGTCGTCTTTCTTTGCTGTCATTGCACCAATTAAAGCTGAGCCTGATTCATAATAAATATTATTATGATCAAATCGAACAATGCTTTGTTTTAATTTTCTTTCTGCTTCCTCAATAACTTGCATAGATTGAATACTTTCTTCTGTATCTTTTATATAAAGACTACATACAATGATTCTTCTTGGAATCATAATATCAAATCCTAGTGCTTTTCCCTTTTTTACAAATTCCTTTGTTATATTTTTAGCCTCACCACCAAACCATTCTGATAAGTATCTATTTCGGATATTTTCTCTTAATAACCTTTGTTCCACCGAATAGGCATTTTCAAGAATCAGTTCGGTCATCCTCTTAATGATACTGGCACTTTCCTTAATTGCATCGTATTCCCCTGTAATTCCCAATACTCCAACAATGTAATTCTGAATTTTTAGTGGATAGTTTATACCTTCTAAGGCCCCATTAAATTCTCCATCGTAGTTCACCCTAATCTCAGAAACTTGTTCTTTTACAATTTGGTAAGCCCCTTCATGAAAGGTATTTACTCGTGTGTAATCAGAACTAGCGATTATCATTCCCTTTTCATTCATTATATTGATTTTCATAGGAATGACAGCATTGACTTCACGTACAATATTTTTAGCAATCTTCTCGGATAATAACATGATAATTCCTTTCATCCCATTTCATAAGTGATATTACCTTTGAATTACCTTCTCAAAATATCCAAGGTTTTTATCAATTCTCATGAAACTCTTCTATTGTATTTATTTATCCAATCATTTGGTACAAGTTCATTTTACATCTTTTATGGTGTATCGCCAAGAAGTCTCCTTGTTTTTTTATATTTTTTCTTAAATGCATACATTTTTTATCAAGCTCTCTTAGCATCTTATCATTTGACATAGGTGTTTGGGGAGATACTTTTATCACACTATAACTAAAGGAAGGTTGATAGTTACCCTCTACCAAAAGGCCTTGATTACAGATTTCACTCAATCATTCAGAGGCTATTCCCATGGTACATTCAGTAAAAATAATGAAAAACTCACCGTCATAATTTAGTCTCTGTTTAAAGTCTCCTTGTGCTATTTGTTTGGTTTTCCACTCCATTCGTTTTAGTACAGCTTGAAACTCCTTGTCAAGGCCTCGTCAGGATTTCATGTTTCCATTTAGTATGATTTTAGATTTTCTATGACTAGAGTAACCCCACTTAGTAGCAAAAATATACCTCCCACAAGAATATAGTATTTCTGAAACACGGAAGAAGTTCCAGCAATCTCAAAGATACCTCTAAGCATAAACCCAATCGATATGGTTGCTATTCCTGCATTAAAAAGATTGGAACATATTCTAGATACCAAAGCACGCCTTATTCCACATATTATATATAGGATCATGGCGATTAACGGCCAAATAAACATATAGTTCATATAAATTGATTCTACGCCATGTCCGTACATATTATATATAGTGCTAAATAGTATACAAAATGCACCTACACACCCAAAAACGATACCGTTCTTCCTCATTCTTTTCTTAGTATCCAATGTATACAATATCACTCACACTCCTTTCGCCATCATTTCTACCATCTGTAGGGTTATTTACAACTTCTCCATTAAAATATAGTGTGGAAGATCCACCTCCATCTAAGTTATAGGCCACCTGACAACCAGCGTCTTCCATTACCCCAGCCAGTTCGTATAAAGTAAGTCCTTCGCTCTCATCAGTTCTACCATCAGAGACAACTATAACGTAATGAAGGGGAGAGATCATGCCTATTGCAGTTCTTGGATTGCTAGTTTTAGCTTTTGCGACCTCAGTATTGGTATTCACTGACACCTCTCCATCCATTACTAAGGCAGGTCCAAAAGATAATACTTGCCAGGCACCAGCATCTAATAAACTTTGTGCTGACGCCTCCTCTTCTTCTACAATCTGAAAAGAACCATCCTCCATAATTACCAAGTCCTCTGTATTATTTGATTCACTTCTATACAATACACCATTGCGAATCACATACCCTTCATCTCTAAATCCATAGAAATCCCCATTGATTGCCAAGATTGCATTGTTGTTCTCTGCCATGGTAGAAGTAGTCTCTTTGATATTTCTTCCATAGGAATTCTTAGCAAAAGCTGTTTTTAAATACGATATATCCGATACTTCAATATCTGCTATATATACTTTTGTATCATTTACTGTTGACTCTGTGATTGTGATAGAGATATTGTCATCCGTATACGAGTTAGCAGTATATGTACCTTCATTGTTATTGCTGTTGTTGTTATTGCTGTTGTTGTTATTGCTGCTGTTGTTATTGCTGTTGTTATTGCTGTTGTTATTCTCAATGTTACTTTCATTGTTGCTTGTATTGTCATTTTCATTACTGCTTTCATGATCTACAGTTGTTTTATAACTTCTAGGAATGACAAAGGTATCTAACAACACATAAGTAAGCGTCAACTCTAGCACGCATTGAAAAAATAACCTAGAGGCTTATAATAATCTCTAGGTTGCTTTGATTTTGCACTTATTAGGTATCTTGTCTGACCAAGGTAATATTTCGCTTATCTCTAATTCTTTATTTATCTGCATTTGTTCAAAAATGTATTCTAGATAATAGAGCGGATTTAGGTTGTTAGCAATAGCAGTTTGTATAATGCCATATATAGTTGCAGAAGCTCCTGCACCATTTGGTGTATTACTAAACAAGAAATTTTTTCTTCCAATTACGAACATCTTTATAGATTGCTCTGCTAAATTATTAGAATTATGCAATTGTTATCATAATTCTAATTATCACAGCAAGTTAGTTATGTCAGTAACTGTCTAAGAAAGTAAGTAATTCCGTGTAGATTTATTTTATTGCTTACATAATACATAATCCTTCCCTATTTCGGCATACTGTTCTTGGAGGTGATTATATTTGAAGACTACCATGGTAATTAAAACATGTGCCCTAATTCTCGAAGAAATGGTGCAAAAAAAATTCTCAGAACACAGCATCTATTTCTATTCACATGTTTACCAAACGCTCATGGCTTATCTTACTGAAAACAAATTTGATGATTTTTCAGATAAAATTAGGGATGATTTTCTACTTGATATTTACGGAATTCGAATAGAGGATTTCAGCCATCTTTCTAAACACAAACAAAAAAGAATTCGTGCTGTTGTATTAATTGAAAAATTTAGTACTACGGGGAATGTTCCAGTCCTCTTGCAGTATAAAACCAGTTCTAAGAGTATTCCTGATGCATATCTTTGTGTTTTGCAGAAATACGAAAAGTGGTTGGAGGAAGAAGGACTTGCAATTGCAACAAGAAAACAACGTAAAGCACGCAGTGAATTATTTTTAGAATATCTTGCATCTCTTGAAATATATGACATTAATACTATTTCAGTAAATCTGCTTCACGATTTTGTGCAAAGGTTTGCTGGATATTCTAATCGCACTACCAATCTATATATTTTGATTCTGAATGATTTTTTGAGGTTTTTGTATTTATCGGGAAATCTTTCATCTGACTTGACAGATTGTATTTCAACCATCATGAAACGAAACGAAAAAATTTCCTCTGTTTGGAATCAGGATGATCTGAAAGCTTATCTTGATTCCATAGACAGAGCTACGAAGATTGGGAAAAGAGATTTTGCCTTGAGTCTTATTGCAATAAGACTTGGTTTGCGTGGATCGGATATAAGAAATTTAAAACTCAGTGACATTGATTGGGAAAAACATGTAATCAGCATCTGCCAGATAAAAACAAAAGAAATTCAAGTCCTTCCTCTTACTGACGATGTCGGATGGGCAATCATTGATTACATCCAAAATGCCCGTCCAGATACAGACTATAAAAATCTTTTTGTGAGAATGACACCACCGTTTAGTCCCTATAGTAATTATGGTTTTCAATCGATGATAGATAAATATTGCTATGCGGCTGGTATTGATCATGAAAACATGAAATCGGGACTGCATTCTTTTCGACATTCACTAGCTTCCCAACTAATGACAGATCAAATCCCAGTACAGATTATCCGTTCTGTACTAGGGCATAAAAATCCTCAGACGGTGAGGGAATATTTAAAAGTGAATATAAGTCTTCTTAAAGAATGTGCTCTGTCTCCAGAGGTGATTTATGGATGATATTTCTTATATTGGACCATTGCGCAAGCAAATGGAAAACTTCGTAAACTATAAACGTTCTCTTGGCTACAGTTATCATGAAGAAGCTGACCGAATAAAACGTTTTGATCAAATGATACAGAACATTTGTCCTAATGCCGAATATATAACAAAAGAGATTGCAGATGCATGGTGCAGACGTCAACTGAACGAATCTGTGAGTAATCAAAACGGGAGAATTGCAACTATAAAACAGTTTTCAAAGTACATGGCAGGTATTGATAACCGCACATTTGTAATACAGTATCAACCGGGGATTGTTCCAAAATATAAGCCTTATATTTTTAGTCATGATGAAATCAGCCTGTTTTTTTCGGCAGCTGATGGGATGAGATTTAAACCTCGACCAGCACTTGGTCATATAACCTATCCCGTACTATTCCGTGTGTTATATTGTTGTGGAATGAGAGCATCTGAGGTTTGTGACTTAAAAATATGCGATTTCGATGATATAAGTTTTGTTGTGCAGCACGGAAAATTCGGTAAAGGCAGGATGGTTCCAATGAATCCGGTTCTGGCAGAAATGGTAAAAAGTTATATAATGCAGGTCCATCTTTCTGGCAATCCTCAGGAATGGTTGTTCATTGATGGATTTGAAGGCAGAAGGCTTTATCCAACCAAGATTTATGATTGCTTTAGGGATTTACTCCTAAAGGCCGGAATAAAACATGGAGGAAAGGGAAAAGGTCCTCGCGTCCATGACTTCAGGTTCACGTTCATTGTGCACAGGTTGGAACAATGGATACACGAAAATGCCGATATCAATGCATGGTTACCAGTGCTTCAGTTTTATGTCGGGCATAGCGATATGGATGCTCTTGGATATTACTTGCAGATAACAGCAGATGTACACCCAGATTTAAGGAATAAATTAATGGAGGCATTCGGTGATATTATACCAGTGCATTATGCGGAGGACTATAATGAAAACAACTGACTTCGCGTGCTATTTATCATCATTTTTGACAGATTACCTTCCACTGCAACGTAATACCAGTAGGAATACTATTCGCTCTTACAGAGACTGCTTTAAACTATTTATTAAATATCTGGGCGAAGAAAAAGGAATCGCTATTGAAAAAATTTCACTTAAAAATATCGAACGCAATACTGTGACCAATTTTTTGTTATGGCTTGAAAAAGAACGTAAGTGTAGTATTTCAACCAGAAATCAGAGACTGGCTGCAATAGAAAGCTTTTTTAAATATGTAGCAGCCGAAAAACCTGAATACTTATTTCAAGCGCAGCAGATTGGGAGTATAAGGATAAAGCGATCTCCAAAGCCTGTAATTGAGTATCTTTCTGTAGAAGCAACAAAGACACTTTTATCTGTCATAAACACCTCATCAAAACAGGGAAGAAGAGACCTTGCAATGATGAGTTTGCTTTACGATAGCGGTGCCAGAGTACAGGAGTTAATTGATTTAAAAGCCAGCGATATACACACAGGAATAGCTCCTACCATTGATATAACGGGGAAAGGAAATAAATTCAGAATTGTACCAATCACAAAGGCAACTGGCGATATATTGGATAAATATGTTCATGAATTTAACCTTGAAAAGCCAGAAAATCAATGTAAACAACTTTTTAAAAATAAATTTAATCACAGTTTTACACGTGAAGGAGTTACGTATACTCTACAAAAATATGCCACAATAGCACATGAAGAGGATACAAGCATTCCACGAAATATTTCTCCGCATATCCTTCGCCATACAAAAGCAATGCATTTAATACAGGCGGGAGTGGATTTGGTTAGTATACGTGATTTTCTGGGACATGTTGACATTAGCACTACTGATATTTATGCAAAAACAAATGTGGAAGAAAAACGAAAAGCTCTTGAAAAAGCAGAAAACCTAGTAACTGTAGAAATGAAGTCATGGGAAGAAGATCATGATTTAATGGAATTTTTAAACTCGATTAGATAAGAGAAATGATTATGTAAAGTACAAATGATAAACAGCTGATAAATAAAGGGATTATAATAGGTTGCTGACATAACTAACTTGCTGTGATAATTAGAATTATGCAATTGTTATCATAATTCTAATAATTTAGCAGAGCAATCTATAAAGATGTTCGTAATTGGAAGAAAAAATTTCTTGTTTAGTAATACACCAAATGGTGCAGGAGCTTCTGCAACTATATATGGCATTATACAAACTGCTATTGCTAACAACCTAAAGCCGCTCTATTATCTAGAATACATTTTTGAACAAATGCAGATAAATAAAGAATTAGAGATAAGCGAAATATTACCTTGGTCAGACAAGATACCTAATAAGTGCAAAATCA
>JBKEAO010000035.1:0-60269 GCA_047972335.1 Anaerocolumna sp.
TGGTAAAGTAAGAAGAGCTAAGTTAACTTATTTACGTAACAGAGTAGGTAAGAAGGCTAAAGTAAAAGAACTTGTGAAATAATTTTTAAATTTGAAGCGAGAAGGGACAACTACTTAGGTATTGTCCCTTTTTTATCAAGATAGAGGACTGATAAAAGCAAAGTATATTTTGTTTTATCTAATATAGATTGCCTTAATAATTATGATATTGATAAAACAAAATAAATTACCTTAATAACTATGAAATTGAAAAAAGAAGATGATATCTTTGAATCTATGATGAGAAAACATAATGATATTTTTGAATCTAAGAAATTGAGAAAAGAAGATGATATCTTTGAATCTATGATGAGAAAACATAAGGATATTTTTGAGTCTAAGAAATTGAGAAAACAAGATGATATTTCTGAATTAATGAAATTGAGAAAGCGGGATAGAAATGAATTACGATTTTGATAGGGAGGATAAGGGCCCTTTAATAAAAAGAATAATAATAAAGACTATAGTGTGGATAATTGCAATTGCTATGGTGGTTTCCCTAGCCTATTTCTTATCTCATAATGCGCTAGAGAAAACGATGGTTCTTGGTACCTCCATGGAATCTACATTAAAAGAAAAAGATGAAATTATAATAAATAAATATGCTTATTTAGTTTCAAACCCTAAGAGATTTGATGTAATTGTGTTTAAGCAGACCAATAAAGAACACAGTTATTTAAATATAAAGAGGATTATTGGATTGCCTGGTGAAACTGTACAAATTATTGATGGAATCGTTTATATTAATGGTGAGGTCTTAAACGAGGCGACCCAGGTGGAAGGTATTGATAATAGTGGATTGGCTGAAGAAAGTATTCTACTTGAAGAAAATGAATATTTTGTGCTAGGAGATAATCGAAATAATAGTGAAGATAGTAGATTTGCCAATATCGGCAATATTGTGTCAGAAGATATAATAGGTAAAGCATTAGCAAGAGGCAATGACTTTGCTTTTATAGACAATTTGAACAAAGTGAAGGAGGAGAATTAATGCATTTTCAATGGTACCCAGGTCATATGTCCAAAGCAAAACGTATGATGCAAGAGGATATGAAGTTAATAGATGTTGTGATAGAATTGGTGGATGCAAGGATTCCCCTAAGTAGTAAAAATCCAGATATAGACCAAATGGCAAAGAATAAGTCAAGAGTTATCTTATTAAATAAATATGATCTTGCAGATGATAAACAAACAGAAAAATGGAAATTATATTTTGAGTCCAAAGGTTACTATGTAACTTTAGTGAATTCTAAAGCAGGTAAAGGGGTTCGTAAAGTAAATGATGTAGTAGTAGCTGCTTGTAAAGAAAAGATAGAAAGAGATCGAAAAAGAGGCATATTAAATCGTCCTTTACGTGCTATGGTCGTGGGAATACCTAATGTTGGTAAGTCAACTTTTATCAATAGTATTGCTGGAAAAGCGGCAACTAAAACTGGTAATAAGCCAGGTGTCACAAAGGGTAAGCAATGGATAAAATTGAATAAGACCATCGAGCTGCTGGACACACCAGGTATTCTTTGGCCTAAATTTGAAGATCAAACAGTTGGACTAAAACTTGCTTTTATAGGTTCTATTAGAGAGGAAATACTAAATGTTTATGAACTATCAGTAGAACTTCTTACCTTTTTAGGGAATCACTATAAAGGTTGTTTACAAGCTAAATATGGTATTGAAGAAACGGATAGTCCAACGCAAAATCTGATTCTGATCGCAGATAAAAGGGGATGTAAACTAAAAGGTGGAGAACCGGATTTAAACAAAGCAGCAGGTTTTGTTATAGATGATTTTAGAAATGGTAAATTAGGTAATATAACTTTGGAATTTCCTGTGGAGAGTACAGAGGAGGAAGAAAAGCTTGGAGAAGAAAATATCTGATATTAAAAAAGAGTTTGAAGTAACAAATATTGAAAATATATCCGATATAATAGTATTATATAAAAACGATAAGCGCACTGGGGTAAAAAAGTTAGTGGAAGCTTATGAAAAAAAATCTGTAGCCTTTTTTGCAGAATTAGAAAGATTACAGGTTATGAGAACTTATGAAAACCAGTATGAAGATTATGAGTTTATCTGTGGAATTGATGAAGTGGGAAGAGGACCTTTGGCTGGACCTGTTATGGCGGCCGCAGTGATTCTTCCAAAAGACTGCAATCTACTTTATATCAATGATTCCAAACAATTATCAGAAAAACGAAGAGAACTTTTATATGATGAAATTATGGAACAAGCTATTTCAGTGGGGGTTGGAAGTGTACCCCCAAACCGTATAGATGAAATCAATATACTGAATGCTACCTATGAAGCTATGAGACAGGCCATTGGTAACCTAAAGGTTACTCCCCAGATTTTGTTAAATGATGCAGTAACCATTCCAGGAATTGATACTTTACAAATTCCTATTATTAAAGGGGATGCAAAAAGTGTCTCCATTGCTGCTGCAAGTATTATTGCCAAAGTTACAAGGGACAGGCTTATGACAGCTTATGACAAGGTGTTTCCGGGATATCATTTTGCATCAAATAAGGGGTATGGTTCCGCGGAACATGTTGAGGCTATTAAAAAACTTGGAGTCTCACCCATACATAGGACTAGCTTTATAAAAAATATTATTTAACTTAGAAAATCAGGTGATACTATGAATCAACATAAAGTTAGTAAAAACAATATAAATAATAAAGATATAAATAATAAAGATATAAATAATAAGGACAACAAAGACTTTATGGATAAAACTGCAATAGCACTTGGTTATAATCCTGATGATGCTGCACCTAGAATTATTGCGACTGGCAAGGGATATCTTGCTGAAAAAATTCTAAAATCAGCACAGGTTAATCAGGTCCCTGTACACCAAGACCATAAACTTGCAAATGCATTGTCAAGATTAGATTTAGGGGAATATATTCCACCTGAACTTTATGAGGTAGTCTCAGAAGTTTTGATTTTTGTGAATGATTTGGATACTTTACAGCATAAATTAAAATATGAATAGGATATAACAATCTAAAATAGGAAACAGGTGAAGAGCTAAAAGCTCGTGCAAATCAGGGGGATTTTCATAAGGGGATATAATGAACAAGAGAAGACTTGGAAAAGAATTTGAAGAAAT
This sequence comes from Anaerocolumna sp., assembly GCA_047972335.1. Lineage (GTDB taxonomy): Bacteria > Bacillota > Clostridia > Lachnospirales > Lachnospiraceae > Anaerocolumna. The sequence continues at coordinate 3,149 of JBKEAO010000035.1, forward strand.
GGCGTCTGCTTACTTAGTCCAAAGGGGCTATACCATGCTAGAGGCTAACTTCTGGTGTAGAACTGGCGAAATTGATTTGATTGCACGAGATGGGAAATACTTAGTTTTTATTGAGGTTAAGTATAGAAAAGATTCTGATAAAGGTACTCCTTTAGAAGCTGTAGATTATAGAAAAATAAAGAACATTACAAGAGTGAGTAGATTCTATTTATATAAAAATAGGATTCCAGAGGATCATCCTTGTAGATTTGACGTAGTAAGTATTATGGGAAAAGAAATAACTCTAATACAAAATGCATTTGATGCATATATTGGTTAGAATCATGCGATTTGGATGGTGATGAAATATGAAATTTGCAGATAGTAACGCGGCAAAATTAATTAGGACGAAAACTGCTCCCTACCTTACCTTCCCAGTATTATCTGATTTAGATTATATCAAACATGGATTTACAACCAAACTTGGTGGTGTAAGTGAGGGTTATTATGAGTCTATGAATCTGTCTTATTCCGTTGGGGACGAGAGGGAGAGAGTGGATAGGAATTATAGAATTATGTGTGACAGCCTTGATATCAAACTCCAGGATGTAGTAGCTACACACCAGGTACATAAAACGAATGTAAGGCTAATAACCCAAGAAGACAAAGGAAAAGGCCTATATTTACCAAGAGATTATGAAGAAGTTGATGGTTTTGTAACTGATACAAAAGGCATTCCTTTAGCAACTTTTTATGCGGATTGTGTTCCTTTATATTTTGTTGATACGAAAAAACATGCCATTGGTTTAAGTCATTCTGGATGGAGGGGTACTGTAGGAAGAATGGGTAAAGCAACCCTTGATGCCATGAAGCAGTACTTTCAAACAGATTCTTTGGATGTAGTCGCTGTAATAGGGCCATCGATTTGTGAAGGGTGCTATGAAGTAGATCAAGTTGTCTATGAAGAATTTGAAAAGGCATTTACCCCTGAGGAACTTATTCATATTATTAGAAAAAGCGATTTTGCATCAGATAAATACCAACTAAATTTATGGGAAGCCAATAGAATAATACTTCTAGGAGAAGGAGTACAACAAAAGAATATTCATATATCAGGAGTATGTACCTCTTGTAATGAGGATTTCTTATTCTCTCATAGGGCATCTAAGGGTAGGAGAGGGACTTTGGCAGCTTTTTTAATGTTAGAAGGTTAGATTGCTTTTTGGATATAATGAGACGAGTGAAATACATGTCTTATTTGGGGTTGTAATGAAATATTATAAATACAGTAATGGATACGAATTAAGGTCAGAAGTTTGTGCCCTAATCAGTATCCATTTGATGTTCTTATATGTATGTTAATAGCATTCTATATTTGGTATATATCTTATTTATTCTAAGACTTGATTATTTGCATTACGAAGTTCCCTGTCTTCTTTGTATTGTTTTACTATATCTTTTATTCTGTAGGTGGCATTTACAATAGCGTCTACAGAGTTGTCATGGTTGATTGTATGAATGATTAAGGCAAGGTACTTGCTGACATCTACATTGGTATAGTAGGGTTTGCTTAATAATTCTTTGGGACAATATATTAAATTGGTAGTAAAAACTCTGTCTATGATTCCATTTTCATAGGCCTCATCAAATTTAGAAAGACCATGCGTAAATAATCCAAAAGAAGCTGCTACAAATACTTTATTTGCTTTTCTTAGTTTTAACTCCTGTGCCACATCGATTACACTTTCCCCAGAAGAAATCATATCATCAATAATAAATACATCTCTACCCTCTACATCACCACCTAAAAATTCATGCGCGACAATTGGATTCTTGCCATCTTGGATTGTAGTATAGTCTCTTCTTTTGTAGAACATGCCCATATCCAAACCAAGTATATTGGCGTAAAACACAGCTCTAGACATACCACCTTCGTCGGGGCTTATAATCATAAGTCCGCCAGCAGATAGATTCAAGTTTTTCTCGACTCCAAGTAAGGCCTGAATAAATTGAAAAGATGTATAGAAGTTATCAAACCCTTCAATAGGAATGGCATTTTGTACCCTTGGGTCGTGGGCGTCAAAGGTTATAATGTTCTTTACACCCATATGAACTAGTTCTTGTAGTGCTGTAGCACAATCTAAGGATTCTAAATTTGTTCTTTTATCTTGCCTACTTTCATAAAGAAATGGAAGTATTACATTGATTCGATGTGCCTTACCATTACAAGCATCTATCATACGGATTAAATCTTGAAAATGATCATCAGGTGACATTTGATTTTCACATTTGTATAAATGATATGTTTGACTATAATTAGTGATATCAGCTAAAATGTAAAGATCGGTACCATGAATGGATTCCTGTATTAAACCTTTTGCTTCACCTGAACTAAATCTTGGGCATTTAGCTTGTACTAAAAAGCTATCTGCATTGTAACCACGAAGCATAAGGGGATCCTTCGTTTCACTTGCTTCTTCGTGTCTCATACTGACGATCAATTGATCAATTTTTTCTGCCATTGGCATGAAACTTTCCAGGGAAAGTATTTTTAATGGTGCTACTGGGAGTTTTTTCTTAAAGTTAGAATTCATAATGTCCTCTTTCTGGAAACTATTTCTTTTCTGATTCTTTTGTCTAGATAATGTTTATCTGGCTTTTAAATATTTATAATAAATCCAATTGTTTATTATGAAAATCCAATTGTTTATTATAAAAATCCAATTGTTTATTATGAAAATCCAATTATTTATTATGTAGTTCAAATGATTTGATTTATAATTCAATTTAGTTATAGCACGAGTGGAATCATTCGTCAATAAAAAGGTGTTCTGAATAGTATTGCTAAATATGGACACGATGTAAATAATATTTGATATATTTACTGACAACTGATATACTAGGAAAGTAAAAGAATCAAAACTATTTGGTTAGTATTTATTAGTTAAGAAGGATGCAAGATTACCATGTTTTTGGGGTAATTGTATTTAATTAGAAGATTTACTTTACAAACCCACAATCGTATTGTACAATCGGACGGATAGCTTTGATCTAAAGGAAAGATAAAAATGATAAGATTTATGTAGAATAAGCAATCTTATGAATACAGGAAAGAGGATATAATGAGTAAACCAATCGTTGCAATTGTCGGAAGGCCCAATGTGGGTAAATCGACCTTATTTAATGCTTTGGCAGGCGAGAGAATAGCCATAGTACAGGATTTTCCGGGAGTTACAAGAGACCGTATTTATGCAGATATTACTTGGCTGGATAAACAATTTACCATGATCGATACAGGCGGTATTGAACCAGAAAGTAATGATGTTATGTTAAGTTATATGAGACAACAGGCTGAAATAGCCATTGAACCTGCAGATGTTATTATGTTTATTGTAGATGTAAGACAAGGACTTGTTGATGATGACTTTAAAGTAGCTGATCTATTAAGACGCTCAACAAAACCAATTATATTAGTGGTAAATAAAGTTGACAGCTTTGAGAAACTTATGCCAGATGTATATGAATTCTATAATCTGGGTATTGGTGACCCATGGCCTATTTCAGCGTCCTCAAAGCTTGGCCTTGGTGATATGTTAGATGAAGTAGTCAGCCATTTTAATCCAGATACCTTAAGAGAAGAAGAGGATGATAGACCAAGAATTGCAATCGTTGGTAAACCCAATGTAGGTAAGTCCTCCATCATCAATAAATTAATCGGTGAAGACAGAGTGATTGTATCTAATATTGCAGGAACTACAAGAGATGCAATAGATACACCTGTCAAATATCATGGTAAGGAATTTGTCTTTATTGATACAGCTGGACTTAGAAGAAAAAATAAAATTAAAGAAGAAATTGAAAGATTTAGTATTGTAAGAACCGTATCAGCGGTGGAAAGAGCAGACGTTGTTGTTATTGTGATTGACGCAGAAGAAGGTGTTACAGAACAGGATGCTAAAATTGCTGGAATTGCACACGAACGAGGCAAGGGTGTAATCATTGCTGTTAATAAGTGGGATGCCATTGAAAAGAATGATAAAACCATTTATGAGCACACAAAGAAGATTAAAGATACACTCGCTTATATGCCATATGCAGAAATGTTGTTCGTTTCTGCCCTTACTGGCCAAAGACTTTACAAACTCTTTGATTTAATAGAACAAGTAATTCAGAATCAGAACTTGAGAGTTGCAACAGGAGTCTTAAATGAAATTATGGCAGAAGCAGTAGCACTTCAACAGCCACCTTCAGATAAAGGTAAAAGATTAAAACTATATTATATTACACAGGTTTCTGTTAAGCCACCTACTTTTGTTATTTTTGTAAATGATAAAGAATTAATGCACTTTTCTTATACCAGATATATAGAAAATAAAATCAGAGAAGCTTTTGGCTTTTCTGGAACATCTTTGAAATTTTTTATAAGGGAAAGAAAGGAAAAGGAATAATATGTTGCTAAAAATATTGATTTGCTTAGGTTTAGGGTATTGCTTCGGCTGTTTTTCAACTAGTTATGTAATAGGTAAAGCAAATAATATTGACATAAGAAAATATGGAAGTGGTAATGCAGGTACAACCAATACACTAAGAACACTAGGTATGAAAGCGGGCTTAATTACATTTTTAGGTGATGCAATTAAGGCGATTCTTCCAATCTTAATGGTATACTTAATTATATTTACTGACTCTCCTGATGTTAGGTTGTTTGCCCTTTATACTGGACTAGGTGTTGTAATGGGACACAATTATCCTTGTTGGCTTCATTTTAAAGGCGGGAAAGGGATTGCAGCAACAGGCGGTGTAATGATGGCATTTGACTGGAGATTAGGGCTTTTAGCAATTTTAGTTTTTGTTGTTTCAGTTGCAATAACCAGATACGTTTCTTTAGGTTCCTTGCTCATATCACTTATGTTCCCTGTCTGGGTATTGGTTTTTTATCCAGGCAATATACATATGTTGATTGTAAGTCTTGTATTTACAGCATCAGCATTTATCAAACACCGTTCCAATATAAAGCGCTTAATGTCTGGAACAGAGAATAAACTAGGTCAAAAAGTAAAAGTATAAAAGTATAGATACGAATGTTAAAGTGAAAGGATTGGGTGTGAATATGTCAAAAGTCAGTATATTGGGGGCTGGTGCTTGGGGCACTGCGATAGCAATATTATTGGGTAATAACGGGCATGAAGTTACATTGTGGTCTGCCTTAAAATCAGAGGTTGAGTTACTAAGCACACACAGAGAATTAACGGATAAATTACCTGGAATTAAATTACCAGAACTAGTTACTATATCTGGAGATTTAAAGTCCTCCTGTGAAAATAAAGACATAATTGTTTTTGCCGTCGCTTCACCTTATGTAAGAAGTACTGCAAGAATAGCAAAAGAATACATTAAAGAAAATCAAATTGTTGTAAACGTTGGTAAAGGGATTGAAGAAAACACACTTGATACCTTAACGGATATTTTAAAAGAAGAATTAAATCATGCGGATGTAGCTGTGCTCTCAGGACCAAGTCATGCAGAGGAAGTAAGTCGTGGGATCCCTACTACTTGTGTGGTTGGTGCAGAATCTAAGGAGAGTGCTCATTTTATCCAGGATGTATTTATGAGTGACCGATTTAGAGTATATACAAGTCCAGATGTAATTGGTATCGAACTTGGTGGCTCCATTAAAAATGTGATTGCATTAGCAGCAGGTATTGCTGATGGACTTGGTTTTGGAGATAATACCAAGGCAGCTTTAATGACAAGAGGGATTGCAGAAATTAGCAGACTAGGTGTTGCTATGGGTGGAAAACTTGAAACATTCTCTGGATTATCTGGAGTGGGTGATTTGATCGTTACTTGTACTAGTAAACACAGTAGAAACCGTAATGCCGGTTTCTTAATAGGTCAAGGATATTCTATGGAAGCGGCAATGAAAGAAGTAAACCAAGTAGTTGAAGGTGTTTATTCTGCAAAAGCAGCGCTTGCCTTAGCCAAGAAGTTTAATGTAGAGATGCCTATTGTTGAACAGGTTAATCAGATTTTATTTGATAATAAACCAGCTGATGAAGCAGTATCTGACTTGCTTTTAAGAGATAAGAGAAGAGAATATTCTGAACTTACATGGGAAAAGTAGATTACTATGGATTCTAAATTAGTATAAAAAATAAATATGAAAGATTATTAGCTTAATAAGACTCTTACTAAATTCTAAATAACAATCTGCCGAGAAGATCGAAAGGATGGATTAGAATTGAGTAAGAGTTTTTATATATATTAATTCGAACGTACCTGAGGCAGTTCAACCTGCATAAAACGAACGCTGCGGATGAGGAGCTGGTTATCAGTCTAATTTACGGACGCTAAGTCCAAGAAAGGGAGACAATATACCGATTGCTACCTACATTCTAACAGTTAAGCAACAAACCATGCATGCTCTAAAATCCTCTTCGCTGCATTTGTCTTCTATTACTTCATCAGTCATGATAGATAACTGGGGATCTATAAATATTGACATTAAAACGGTAGCAAGACCATTTATAATTGAGGAAAGGGTAATACGGATGGTTCTTAAGTCTGGTGCAATTTACAAAAAGTAAAACAAAATATCTTGTTAGATTATATTTAGCCAGTTTAGTTATGGCAATGATACAATATTTTTACAAATTGATAATAATTTCTTTAGAACCTTATTCACTATTGGAATTATAATTTTCCTAATAGATTCATATAAGGAAAATAAGAATTTGAAATATATAGGGATTCATTTTATATGGCAAGCAGTTAGTATTGCAATCAATATCGTTTCCTTTAAAATTCCATGGCTTTCAGATGATTTCTGTGTTAATATATTACCTGCGATTTTTGGAAATGTTTTTTATGTGGAAGGTGGATTGGTTTTTGTTTTGCTTGGAGTCTTATTTTATTTGACAAAAGGTAACAAGAAAGTTTTTGCCCTTAGTTATACTTTATTTTGTATGCTTTATTTTTTGGCAACTGCGACATCAATATTGCCTATAGTAATAGGAAAAATGGAGTATTACGACCTAAGACCATTAAAGAATATTGCAAATTATACATTAGATGTAATTATTCGAATCAGCCCGATGAGTGTGGGGGGATCATATCTATATCAAAATTATCAATGGATGATGATTGGAGCCTTACCTTTTATGCTTACCTATAACAAAAAATCAGGTAAAAGATTAAAGTATCTCTTTTATGTTTTTTATCCATTACATATTATTATATTATACTATTTGGGGAAATTATTGTAAGTTCTTATACTATAAATAAATTCTTATAGATCATAATTTATCAATCATGAAATGAATTGTTTCTGCATATGCTTAATTATAACCGAAAGGAGGACGGCATATGTTAGAGCAATATTCGTCACTTGACTTATCAAATCAGATATACGACGTTTATAATGATATTAAGGCAAGGACAGGCGGTGACATATACATAGGTGTGGTGGGACCGGTTAGGACGGGAAAATCCACTTTTATTAAACGATTTATGGATTTATTGGTAATACCAAGTATTGCTGATGTACATAATAGGGAGAGGGCAATTGATGAATTGCCTCAAAGTGCAGCAGGAAAAACAATCATGACTACTGAACCAAAATTTATTCCTAAGGAAGCCGCAGAAATAAATCTAGGAGATGATACCAAGGTAAATATCAGGCTTATTGACTGTGTGGGATATATGGTTGAGGGTGCTAGTGGACATATTGAAAATGAGCAGGAAAGATTGGTAAAAACACCTTGGTTTGATTATGAGATTCCATTTACGCAAGCGGCAGAAATTGGTACTAGAAAAGTTATTAATGACCATTCTACCATTGGTATAGTTGTAACCACTGACGGCAGTTTTGGTGACTTGCATAGAGATAACTATGTGCAGGCCGAAGAGAAGACAATAGCAGAATTAAAGAAATTAAAAAAACCATTTATTGTATTATTAAATACCAGTAAGCCTTATTCAGAAACATCTCAAGTTCTTGCTACAGAAATTGCTAATAAGTATAATGTCACTGTAATGCCGGTTAACTGTGAACAGCTTAAGAAGGATGATATTAATCATATTATGATAAATATTTTATCCGTATTTCCTGTTTCAGAGATTAATTTTCATATTCCTAAATGGGCAGAGATGCTTCCAGATGACCATTGGTTAAAAATTGACTTGATTGAATCTGTAAAAGAATTATTAAAGAAAGTTTCTTTAATTAGGGATGCCAAACAAGACAATATGAATACAGAGAGTAAATATGTTAACCGTTTCAAAATCGATAAGGTTGAGATGGAAAATGGAAGCATTAAAGTCTTTGTAGAATTTGATGACACTTATTATTATACGATATTAAGTGATCTTATTGGAGTTCCAATTACAGATGAATATCAGCTGATTTCTACGATTAGGGAACTTGCTAGCATGAAGGGTGAGTATAATAAAGTTGGCGGTGCCTGTGAAGAGGTAAGAACAAGAGGGTATGGAGTTGTTACTCCAACTAGAGAAGAAATCTCTGTAGAAGAGCCTCAGATTATGAAACATGGTAATAAATATGGAGTTAAAATTAAGGCCACAGCTCCTTCTATCCACATGATTAAAGCAAATATCGAGACTGAAATAGCACCAATTGTTGGAAGTGAAGAACAGGCTAATGATCTGATCAATTATATTAAGAAGAATTCTTCTGAAAATCCTGCGGGTATCTGGGATACGAACATATATGGTAAATCCATACAACAGCTTGTAGATGATGGTATCAGTGCCAAGATTAATAAGATGTCAGATGATAGTCAGTTAAAACTTCAGGATACCATGCAAAAAATCATCAATGATAGTAATGGCGGAATTATCTGTATTATAATTTAGCGGTATGTATACAGCCTTCGGGGCCAAAGTGCCATCAGAAGGCTGTTTTTTAACCAATTTTAGACTTGTAAATAAATTATTTTTATATATAATGGTTATTATAAATAGTAAAGATAGTAACGAATCAAGGAAGTCTGCTTTTACATGCAGGGGTATGACTTACTTGTACTATTAGGTGTATAAGCACCATTCTCAGATTATAAAACTAAGACAGGCTAACCAGCCTGTTTTTCTTTTTGAATTTAATGTATTAAAGTACATAAAAATAGAAGGAGTAGAACCATATGATGAAAATTGCAGTATACGAAGTAAGAAATGATGAAAGAAACAAACTGAAGGAAATTGAGAAAAACAACAAGATTGAACTGATCTTAATTGAGGAGGTACTAGATAAAAGTACATTAAAATTAGCGAAGAACTGTGTAGGAGTAAGCATTCTAGGACATAGTGAATTAGACAAAAAGCTATTACAAGGATTAAAAGAACTCGGAGTACACTATATCTCTACCAGAACCATTGGATTTAATCATATTGATGTAAAAGCAGGTAAAGAAATGGGACTTAGAATCTGTAATTCCTGTTATCCTCCACAAGGAGTTGCTGAATTTACAGTGATGTTAATGTTATTAACCTTAAGAAATTATAAACCAGCCATGTGGAGACAAAATGTCAATGATTATTCCCTAGGGGGACTAGCTGGAAGGGAACTGGGTAAACAAACAATTGGTATTGTTGGGACAGGCAGAATTGGAATGGAAGTAATTAAAATGCTCTCTGGTTTTGGTTGTACGATACTAGCGCATAGTCTGATCGAATCAGAGGAGATAAAAAAGTATGCACAATATGTATCTCTAGAGGAAATATATAAAAATGCAGATGTAATTTCACTTCATATTCCACTTACCCATGAAAATTATCATATGATTCATCACAAGGCAATTGGTATGATGAAAAAGGGTGTGGTATTAATCAATACTGCAAGAGGAGAATTGATGGATATCAAAGCCTTAACGAGAGGAATTGAAAATGAAAGAATTGGTGCTCTTGGACTGGATGTATTTGAAAAGGAGGAGGGTATCTATCATGCTGATAGAAAAACTGATATTATTAAAAATAGGGACATGGTGTATTTAAGACAATTTCCGAATGTAGTCATGACCCAGCATATGGCCTTTTATACCAATGTAAATGTGGACTATATGGCTGAGTATGGAATCAAAGGTATTATTGATTTTGAATTAACCGGAAAATGTGAACAAGAAATATAATCAAATTGGGCAAAATTCTATCATTCTTTTAGGTGTGAGATGAACTGAATATTTCAAAGGTATTCTACAGGTTGTGAATAAAATAGTGTTCAATCTATGGTATCTCCTTTCATTTATGGAATAAATTTAGTGGATTTGAATAGTTTGTAAATTAGTTTTGTCAAAGTGTTGACAAAATTATGAACACTTGCTATACTAAATTAGTAATAAATTTAATATATTTGTAACAACTAAGGTTGAGTAGCAAATACATATTAAAGGGATGTCTATAGGAGGAACCCAATGATTAATAAGAACAAAATTCTAAAGATTTCAACCTTATGCATGGTCGGTACGATGATGTTTGCATTTAACACTAAGATAGCAAGTGCAGATACAGTTTATGGGGAACAACCTATAGCTGGTATTTCTGTAACACTGGACAATTATTATAATTCTGGGATTGTTGCAGCTTCATCTGAGATTACCATTGCTACTTTAGAATCAAGCGTAGCAGCATATGATTATAGTAATCTGGGTATTGCTAATGTAGACAATCACTTGAATATTCGTAAGGCACCCGGTGAAGACCAAAAGATAGTAGGTAAATTACCAAAGAATGCAGGATGTACAATTATTGAAATAGATGAAGCAGGATGGGCTAAGATTAAGTCCGGTAAGGTAACGGGTTACGTCATGAGCTCATACCTAATAACAGGTGAGAAAGCAGTAACCTTAGCTAAAAAAGTCGGAAGTTTAGTTGCCACTGTGAATACCCAAACATTAAATGTAAGATCAGAACAAAGCCTATTAGGTAATGTTATAACTAGTGTTCCAGTTGAAGAAGAATTAGAAGTTATGGAAGTAACTACTGACTGGGTTAAAATTAAGATTGATGCCGATGAAGGATATGTAGCAAGACAGTATGTTGATTTATCCTATCAGTTACTAAAAGCTGTTACCAACGAAGAGGTAGCTACTGGAGTATCTGGTATCAGAGCACAAATAGTCTCTTATGCTAAGAAATTTTTAGGTAACCCATATGTATGGGGTGGTACTAGTTTAAGTTATGGTACAGATTGTTCAGGATTTACCATGGGGATCTATAGGAATTTTGGTTATTCCCTACCACGTGTGTCCAGAAGCCAAGCAACTGTAGGTAGAAGTGTTAGCTCTTCAACCATTAAACCAGGCGATTTAGTATTCTACGGAAGTGGAAGTTATATAAACCATGTTGCTATGTATATAGGAAATGGCCAGGTAATTCATGCAAGTAATGCAAGAACTGGTATAAAAATTTCTAATATGTACTATAGAACACCAATTAAGATGGTTAGTATTCTTAATTAATATAATGAAAGATGCAGAGAGTAAATTAAAAAAGAACGACAATAGATAGCCAATAATAAAATGAAAGACCCAGTCTCTTAGGATGCTGGGTCTTTTTTGAAATTTATCTTATTATTAATTTACATAATGATAAGGAGTTATCCATAACCACAATTTTTTTGCACTAGCTATGCTTGGTGGTTATAATAAGCAATATCCATTATTTATCCAAATAAACACAATAATCAAGTATTTTCCAAAAATATTATTACTTATTATTTAATTGGTGGTATGTTTTACATTTTGAATTGTAAATTAAATTGTAGGACTTTGGTATATTAAGCTTATTATTGAACTATTGATTTTTTAAATTAATATTGTTATGGAAATTTTCAGCAACTTAATGTATGATTATTAAATGATATAAATTTAGTAAATAGTAGAATGAAAGATAAGTCAAAAAGACAAAGAGGTTTAATATGGAAATAATTTTAGTGGGATTGTTAATAATTGCCTTATTTATTATTAAGGGATTATTTGACAAAAAGAAATATTATAAGAAAACATTAGAACGACTTGAAAAATCCTGGGGAAAGATTCCGGAAGAGGAATATACCTTAGAGAAATTTAAATCCTTATCAAAGTTCTACGAATCCATGAAAGATATAAAGAATGATGTGGATGATATCACTTGGAATGACATTGATATGGACGAGATATTTATGTTGATTAATAATACGGGTAGTGCCATAGGTGAAGAATATCTTTACGCAGTACTTCGCAAAATAAAATGTAGCCAGGAAGATTTAACTGAAAGGAATCGACTGATCGAATATTTCTCCTCCCATGCCAAAGAAAGATTGAAGCTTGGCATGGCTTTAAAGACAATTGGTAAATTAAAAAACATATCCATTTATGAGTACATTAATAGACTTGATACAATTGATGAAAAAAGCAATATATCTCATATACTTATGATAGTAGGATTAATAACTTCGATTGTTATAATACCCTTTAGTCCAGGAATAGGTGGAATACTTACCTTTTTGTTTGTTGCTAATAATATCATCCAGTATTACCGAAAAAAAGCAGAAATAGAAATATACTTTAGTGTATGTATGTACGTAGTGAGATTACTGACCCACTCTAAAGATATTGTTAAAATAAAAATTCCTGAAATCAAAGACTACACTGCGCAACTTGAGATATCTATTAAGAAATTTCATAAATTTATGAAAGGGTCTTTTATCCTTGGAAGTAAAAATCCAAATGGAGATATAATAGATGCTATGATTGATTATCTCAGAATGCTATTTCATATTGACTTAATCAAATTTAATACGATGTTGTCCGTATTTAAGAAAAATAAGGACATACTAAATGAATTATTTTGTACGATTGGTATACTAGATAGCATGATGGCAGTAGCTTCTTTTCGTGAAATGATGGAGTATTATTCTATACCAGAACTAAAAGTTGCTACAAAACCATTCCTAGAAGTAGAAGAATTGTATCATCCCTTGTTAGATAAACCAGTAACCAATTCTATTAGTGAAAACAGATGTGTTGTTATTACTGGTTCTAATGCATCAGGAAAGTCTACTTTTATTAAAACCTTAGCCATTAATGCGATCTTATCACAGACGATTTACACTTCTGTGAGTAAAAGATACAGTGCCAGCTTTTTTCACATTGCTTCATCTATGGCCCTAAAGGATAGTATTTTTAGTAGTGAAAGTTATTATATTGTAGAAATTAAATCTCTTAAGAGAATACTTGATCGACTGGATGAAAATATTCCTACCTTATGCTTTGTAGATGAAGTATTAAGAGGAACCAATACTCTAGAGAGAATTGCAGCTTCTTCACAGATTTTATATAATTTTTCAAAAGAAAATGTATTGTGTTTTGCAGCGACACATGATATTGAATTAACATATATCCTAGAGAAGCATTTTTCTAATTATCATTTTCAGGAGGAAGTAATAGACAACCAGGTATTGTTTGATTATAAACTATATGAGGGCAGGGCAGTGTCAAGAAATGCTATTAAATTATTAGGTATTATGGGGTATCCAAAGGAAGTTATTGAGGAAGCAACAGAGAGTGCAAACCTATTTTTAAAAGAAGGGTATTGGAGAGAAGTGAAATAACAAATAATTAACGAAAGACCTTTTGAGAGTAAAAACAGTCATTGTTTAGGCAGAGACAAAGAAAAAAGAAATACAGAAATAGAGAAATAGAGAAATAGAGAAATTCAGAAATAGAGAAATTCAGAAAAAGAAATTCAGAAAAAAGAAATTCAGAAAAAAAGAAATTCGGAATAAAAGAAAAACAAGGATAAATAAATACAGGTACGATAGATATGTGAGAATTGGGAGTATCTATTGTACCTGTATTTATTTTAAGTCAGGACTAAGGCTTTTTTTACTAGGTAATATCAACCGCTTTCTTTTGTACAAAGTTGTTTAAAATAGGTATAAGAAATGCTGCAACGATTCCGGAGGAAAAACCTGTGTTATATAAATTCATCCCGCCATGTAGTATGCTTAAATTTAAAACTACAGCAGAATTTATAATGGAAGCCAGTATTCCATAAATCCATCCATAGTGACCAGCAATTGGTGATAAAGAGGTTCCAAATAATGCAACTAACAGTGTAGAAGGACTGTCAAGATCCCACATGTTAATCAGACTACCAAGATATACGCCTATAAAAATAGGTGTGATATTTTTAATATGCTTACCAAACCCACCAAAACCTACAATGGTTAGTATACCGCCTATGGTCGGTCCGTTAAGAGGTCCACCAACTAATAATACATAAGTCATGGAAAGAAATCCGTTCAATGCCATATTAATTAAAACAGGTGGAAATCCATTCATGGCTATGAAATTCGTATTTAATCTTCCGGAATGAGAAGTGATTTGTCTTAGGCTGAAGGATTTACCGTTTAAGAAAAAGCCAATAAGTAACATGGTTACAAATATAAGGATCAGAAATATTGCCAAAGTAAGCTGATGATCAGTACTCCATACAAGTCTGCTATCAGCGGCATAACCATGGGTTTTTAAAAGTGAAACATATACGGTTCCGATAATACCCACAGAAAATCCTGTATTGTATAAGCTAAATCCCTCATGTACATGAAATAAATGATTAGAAACAATGGGTACCAAAAACCCTATGCTTGTGCCTACTACAATACATAGAGGTAGCTTAAACCAAAGTTTAAGATCTGTAATAAATAGGATTTCAGAAACAATAGGAGCGATGCTTGTGGAAAAAAAAGCAGCGTATATGTAGTCTGAAAATTTTTCACGACGAAGTTTAGCGTATAAATATACACCAAAAATTAAAGGCCAGACATTAACAATATTTTTTCCAAACAATCCAAAGCTTCCCATTAAAAAAACTGCGGATATTGAAATGCCTCCAAGCTCTTTCTTTAATAAATATAATATAATAACGGATAGTAACATTAATATGCCTGCATTGAAAAATGCAGCGCCAAGGCCTCCTACAGCAATATAATCGGTTATGAGAATATCAGGTTCAACTATAATCTGGCCCAGTCCCATGAGTACATTAGATAACGAATCGGTTAGCAGCCCAAATAAAATAAATGCGGCTGAAAAAGAAATTAAGAATAGATACAGGAATCGGTTAGTTACAAATTCATTACTCTGTGATGAATTTTTATGTTTTGCGATGCGTATATTAGCGCCTCCTTTATAATGGATTTCGTATTTAATTAGAATAATTATAACATAATTATTTGTGCAATTCTATAAAAAATATTTATTTTTTATATTTAGTTGTAAATATCTATAATGAAACCTGATTATTATAGACTGTATTATACATAAGTAATAAAAATGTTAAAAAAATATAAAAAATTAAAACCAAATAAAAACTGTCTAAATTTAAATAAGATACTATAATTACATATTTGTATGGGTTTACTTCAATTGACTAAGATGTTATTATTATTATTGAAATTATTTTTGTTATTTTAAAGAAAAACACACAAGGTATGTAATACATTGGAGGGCATATGAAGGTATCAATTTACACAGATGGCGCGGCCAGAGGCAACCCAGACGGTCCAGGAGGCTATGGAACCATCATAGTTTATGTTGATGGTAATGGAGTAAGTCATATTAGAGAATATAGTGGTGGATTTAAAAAAACCACAAATAATCGTATGGAATTGATGGCAGCTATTATTGGGTTAGAGGCTTTAAACAAACCCTGTGAGGTAGATTTGTATTCTGATTCTCAATATCTTGTGAAAGCTTTTAACGAACGCTGGCTAGATGGATGGATTAAAAAAGGTTGGAAACGTGGAAAAAATGAACCAGTTAAAAATATTGATTTGTGGAAACGGATTCTGAATGCTGTTCAAATGCATAAAGTGAACTTTATTTGGGTAAAAGGACATGCAGGACATCCGCAAAATGAACGTTGCGATGTATTGGCAACCACTGCTGCAGATGGTAATAATTTAGCGGATGATATAATCTTAGAATAGAGATATATTGGGAAAGAGATAGAGATATAGAAAGAGATATAGAAAGAGATATAGAAAGAGATATAGAAAGAGAAAGAGATATAGATAGAAATAGAAATCGGAATATAGGAATATAAACTAGAAAAGATATGATATAAAATAGATATGATAAAAGAATACAAATGAATGTTAATTTTTATGGCATAGGTTATGAACTTTAAGTGGAAGGAACGAAGGAAATGGCAGAGTTAACACCAATGATGCAGCAATATATGGATATTAAAAACGAGTATAAAGACTGTATATTGTTTTACCGATTGGGAGATTTCTATGAGATGTTTTTTGAGGATGCAGTAACTTGCGCCAAAGAATTAGAAATTACTTTAACAGGTAAAAATTATGGACAAGAAGAAAAAGCACCAATGTGTGGTATTCCATATCACGCAGTGGAGGGATATTTAAGTAAATTAATTAGCAGAGGGTATAAGGTAGCCATCTGTGAACAGGTAGAAGATCCTAAAGCTACCAAAGGAATTGTAAAAAGAGAAGTCATTAGAATAGTGACACCAGGCACCAATACAAGTCCTGGTGCCTTAGAAGAGGGTAAGAATAATTATCTTATGGCGATTGTTCATACTATAAATGTTCTTGGAATTGCTACAGTGGATGTAACAACAGGAGATTTCTATGTTACAGAAGTTGATTCAGATAGAAAATTAATTGATGAAATTAATAAATTTAATCCAACAGAAATTATTTGCAACAATTCCTTTTTGGTGAGTGGTGTAAATGTAGCAGATCTAAGAGAACGATTGATGATTACTGTTTCTGATCTAGAACCCTGGTATTTTGATGATAGCTTGTGTTTAGAAGCTCTTAAGAAGCATTTTGGTGTATCTAGTCTAAATGGTTTGGGTCTTGATGGATTTACCATTGGTGTAATTGCAGCTGGTGGTGTAATGCTTTATCTAAAAGAAACACAGAAGAACGCACTCAGTCATTTGACCCATCTTACTCCTTACATAACGAGCAAATACATGCTGTTAGACAGCTCCACTAGAAGAAACCTAGAACTTGTGGAGACGCTACGGGAGAAACAAAAAAGGGGTTCTCTACTTTGGGTTCTTGATAAAACCAAAACTGCTATGGGCGCTAGACTTTTAAGAAGTTATGTGGAGCAACCTTTGATTGATAAAGGGGAGATATGTGACAGACTTGACGCAATTGAAGAATTAAATGCTTCTGCAATTGTAAGAGAAGAGATCAGAGAGTATTTAAATCCTGTATATGATTTGGAACGTTTGATTGGAAGAATTAGTTATAAAAGTGCAGGGCCTAGGGATTTAATCTCATTTCAATCGTCTTTATATATGATACCCTACGTGAAGGAACTTTTAAGAGAATGCAAGTGTAGCCTCTTAGAAAAAATTTATGGAAGTATGGATCCGCTCAGTGATTTGTATGCTTTGATTGAAGCGGGAATCAATGAAGAACCGCCAATTACAGTAAAAGAGGGCGGGATTATTAAAGATGGATATCATGAAGAGGTAGACCGATTAAGAAAAGCGAAAACAGAAGGTAAGACCTGGCTTGCAGAGCTTGAGACAAGAGAAAGGGATGCTACAGGCATTAAGAATTTAAAAATCAAATTCAACAGAGTATTTGGCTATTATTTAGAAGTTACCAATTCCTATCAGAATCTAGTACCTGACACCTGGATTAGAAAGCAGACTCTTTCTAATGCAGAGCGCTATACTACTACGGAATTAAAAGAATTAGAAGATGTTATCTTAGGTGCAGAGGATAAGTTGTATTCCTTAGAGTATGATTTGTTTTGTGAAATCAGGGAAAAGATTGGGGATCAGGTTCAAAGAATTCAAAAAACTGCAAAAGCGATTGCTAATATTGATGTCATGACTACCTTTGCGTATATTTCTGAGCGTAATAATTTTTCCCGACCTGAAATTAATGAAGAGGGTATTATTGATATTAAAGAAGGCAGGCACCCTGTTGTGGAGCAAATGATTTCTAATGATATGTTTGTTTCTAATGATACTTATTTGAATAATCAAGATAAGAGAGTATCTATTATAACAGGCCCTAATATGGCTGGTAAATCAACTTATATGAGGCAAAGTGCTTTAATTGTTCTAATGGCTCAAATCGGTTGTTATATTCCTGCGACCTATGGAAATATTGGCATAGTGGATCGTATTTTTACAAGAGTAGGAGCCTCTGATGATTTGGCCTCTGGACAAAGTACCTTTATGGTGGAGATGACAGAGGTGGCTAATATTTTACGCAATGCTACAAAGAACAGTTTGCTAATCCTTGATGAAATAGGCAGAGGAACAAGCACTTTTGATGGTTTAGGAATTGCTTGGGCGGTAGTAGAACACATTAGTAATCCTAAATTACTAGGAGCTAAAACATTGTTTGCAACGCATTATCATGAATTAACAGAATTAGAAGGTAAGATTGATAGTGTGAATAATTACTGTATAGCCGTGAAAGAACAAGGTGAGGATATCATTTTCCTGCGCAAAATTGTAAAAGGTGGAGCAGATAAAAGCTATGGTATCCAAGTTGCCAAACTTGCAGGAGTTCCAGCTGGGGTATTAGCAAGGGCGTATGAAATTGTAGACGAGCTAAGTAACAATGATATTACAGAAAAAGAAATGAGAATCAAATCTTTAAAAGAGCCGGAGGTTGTGAAAGAAGGAAACATGAAACCTATGAAGTCGCCTATGGCGGGACAACTCTCAATTTTTGATTATAATCCAAATGAGGAAATAATTGAGGAACTAAAGAAGATAAATTTAAATTGTGTTACACCGATGGAGGCTATGAATCATTTGTATCAGCTACAACAAAGGGTATTATCGAAATAAAGTCAGTAGAATAAAATGAGTAGAACAAAGTCAGTAAATGAAAGGCAGGTGGGATTTTCATGTCTAAAATAACGGTATTAGATGAAAGTACGATAAATCAGATTGCAGCAGGGGAAGTGATAGAGAGGCCAGCTGCAGTGGTAAAAGAGTTGGTTGAGAATTCCATAGATGCTGGTGCTAGTGCTGTTACGGTTGAAATAAAAGAGGGTGGTATACGTTTTATACGTATTACGGATAATGGATCTGGGATAGAAGAAGAGGATATGCCCTATGTATTTCTTCGCCATTCTACCAGCAAGATAAAATATGCGAAAGATTTATTACATGTAACAAGTCTTGGGTTTAGGGGTGAAGCGTTATCTAGTGTAGCAGCTATCGCGCAAGTAGAATTGGTAACAAAGACCAGTGATGCTTTTACTGGTATAAGGTATTTAATAGAGGGTGGGCAAGAAAAGAGTCTTGAACATATTGGCTGCCCCAATGGTACAACTTTTATTATCAGAAATTTATTTTATAATACCCCAGCCAGAAGAAAATTTCTTAAATCCGCTACAACAGAAGCAGGTTATATTAGTGATCTTATGGAAAGACTTGCCCTTTCCCATCCGGAGGTTTCTTTTAAGTTTATAGTGAATGGACAAATTAAGTTGCACACGTCTGGAAATCATAATCAGAAGGATGTTATTTATCATGTGTATGGGAGAGATATAACTGGCAATTTAGTGCCTGTTAGTGGTGAAAGTGGACAGGTTAAAATAGAAGGTTTTATAGCAAAACCCATTGTTTCTAGAGGGAATAGAAATTATGAGAATTATTTTATCAATGGAAGATATATTAAGAGCGGGCTTATTAATAAAGCCATTGAAGAGGCTTACAGACCATATATTATGTTGCATAGATATCCCTTCACCTCTTTGCTCATTACAATTGATGTTGATTTAATTGATGTAAATGTACATCCGGCAAAGTTAGAGATTCGTTTTAATAATAGTGAAGAGCTTTATCAATTAATTTATAAAACTATAAAAAGTACTTTAGAAGGCAAAGAGTTGATTCCTGAAGTTAAATTATCTGAGGATAAAGAAGAACAGAAAAATGTAGTGCAAAAAATACCAGAGCCATTTGAAATAAAGCGTCGAGAAGAAAGCTTAAGGAAAACATGGACGCCAATTACTGTGGAAAATAAGAACCAAAATCATTTAGATTCTGAAATGATCAATACTACAGAAATCGGACAATTAAGTAAAATTATAGATGAAGCGCCAGATTATTTAAAGAATGGAACCATGAAGGAATGGAAAGTTGCTACTGAGGCAACCGAAAAAGTCTTCTTAGAAGGACATATGAAAAGTGTTGAACACAGTGTGAAAACTGAAACAGAAGATGTTCAAAATGTAAATAATCCCACCTTGGTTCATGAAGAGGAAAATTATCATATAAATTTAGCGAATCAAAATATGGTACGCGCTGAGCAGATGACTTTTATCTCTGCAGAAGCTATGAAAGAACATAGTATCATTGGGCAGGTATTTAAAACGTATTGGATTGTCCAATTTGGTGATAAAATGTTCCTGATTGATCAACATGCTGCACATGAGAAGGTTTTATATGAAAAGATTATGACCTCCTTAAGAGAGAAAGAATTCTTTTCCCAACAACTACTACCTCCAATTATTCTATCTTTGAGTATAAGAGAAGAGGAAGCTTTGATAAAGCATATGGATTACCTTCATAAGCTGGGATTTGAAATAGAAGAATTTGGTGGGAAGGAGTATGCTGTTAGAGCGGTTCCAGGTAATTTGTATGGTTTGGTACAATACGAAATATTGATTGAGTTCATTGACTCTTTGGTAGAAGAAATCTATAATGATAC
This sequence comes from Anaerocolumna sp., assembly GCA_047972335.1. Taxonomy (GTDB): domain Bacteria; phylum Bacillota; class Clostridia; order Lachnospirales; family Lachnospiraceae; genus Anaerocolumna. The sequence continues at coordinate 23,856 of JBKEAO010000035.1, forward strand.
TCCGGAAATTATTCTTGAGAAAATTGCTTCCATGTCCTGTAAAGCGGCAGTGAAAGGAAACCAAAAGTTATCTTATGAGGAAGCTAAAATCTTGATTGAACAACTTTTAACACTAGATAATTCTTACAATTGCCCTCATGGCAGACCTGTTATAGTATCCATGAGTAAGTATGAAATTGAGAAGAAATTTAAAAGAATTGTATGATTTAATGGGATTGCATGAAATTTAAAGAATGATTAAATGAAAAGAATTGTATAAATTCTATAGATGGGTAGGAGTAGTAGAATGAAAAAACCCTTAGTTATATTAACAGGGCCAACCGCTGTTGGAAAAACAGAACTTTCTATTAGGCTAGCGAAGAAAATTAACGGGGAAATTATCTCTGCTGATTCTATGCAAGTCTATAGGAGAATGGATATTGGCACGGCTAAAATAAAACAAGAAGAAATGCAGGGAGTGTCTCATTACCTGATCGATTTATTAGAGCCAACGCAGGAATTTAATGTAGTGAAATTTCAGGAGTATGCACTCGGTGCTATGCAGGAGATTTATGCAAAAGGTAAAATTCCTATTATCGTTGGAGGTACTGGATTTTATATACAGTCCGTATTGTACGGAATAGATTTTAAAGAAAATGAAGAAGATAGCACTTATCGTAAAGAGTTAGAAGAACTTGCCCAAGTAAAAGGACAAGATTTTCTCCATGATGAGCTAAAAAAGGTGGATGAAAATTCCGCAAAAAGTATCCATCCTAACAATGTGAAACGTGTTATAAGAGCCCTTGAATACTATAAGCAGACGGGTCTTAAAATATCAGAACACAATGAAGAACAAAGACAGAAGGAATCTCTCTACAATTTTTGTTATTTTGTTTTGACAAATGAAAGAGAAATTTTATATGATCGGATTAATCTTCGAATTGATAAAATGCTTGAGGCTGGATTGTTAGAGGAAGTAAAAGGATTACTTGATTCTGGTTGTACAAAGGACATGATTTCTATGCAAGGTTTAGGTTATAAAGAAATTATCTCATATCTCCAAGGAGAATCCACACTAGAAGAAGCAATTTATCTCCTAAAAAGAGACACCAGGCATTTCGCCAAGCGTCAATTAACCTGGTTTAAAAGGGAAAAGGATGTAACCTGGATAGAGAAAAATAAGCATGAAGACAAGGATGATAAAATATTAGAGGTTTTATGTGAGCATCTGCGTTTGAAAGATATAATATAATAAATCAGACTTTGCACAAAATTAGTTATCAGGTATAATATATAATTTTGATTGCACAGTTTAAGAGAATAAAATAGTATGTAACAGAAAGGTAACAAGTGCCAAAATGTCAAAGGATAAACATACATTAAACCAAATGTATCAAGAACTTTCTATTTCTCCAGCCGTTATGGAATATTGTAAAGAAATAGAATCAAAACTAAAACAACGATTTGAAGATATAGATAAGGTGGCTGAATACAATCAATTAAAAGTTCTAAAGGCCATGCAGGATAACCGAGTAAGTGATATTCATTTTGCAGCTACGACAGGTTATGGTTATAATGATATGGGAAGAGATACTTTAGAAAGTGTGTATGCCTCTGTTTTTCATGCGGAAGCTGCATTGGTTAGACCTCAATTAATCAGCGGTACCCATGCCTTAACCATTGCTTTATCAGGTAATTTAAGACCGGGAGATGAAATTTTATCACCAGTTGGTAAGCCTTATGACACCTTAGAAGGTGTGATTGGAATTGGTGAAGAAAAAACAGATTCCAAACGTCTTACTGGATCATTAAAGGAGTATGGCATTACGTATAGACAGGTGGATTTATTAGAGAATGGTGATTTTGATTATGAAAATATTGAAAAATCAATCAATGAAAAAACGAAGCTTATAACCATTCAAAGGTCAAAAGGGTATGCTACTAGACCGACTTTATCTGTTCATAGAATTGGAGAGTTAATTGCCTTTGTAAAGTCTATTAAGCCAGAAGTTATATGTATGGTAGATAATTGCTATGGGGAATTTGTAGAGACCATAGAGCCTACTGATGTAGGTGCAGACTTATGTGTTGGGTCATTGATCAAAAATCCAGGAGGTGGATTAGCACCTATTGGTGGTTATATTGTCGGTAAGGATGAATATGTTGAAAATGCAGCGTTTAGATTAACTGCTCCAGGCCTGGGTAAGGAAGTAGGCGCAACACTTGGTATTAATAGTCAATTATATCAGGGCTTTTTTATGGCGCCACAAGTTGTATCTGGTGCGTTAAAAGGTGCTATTTATGCTGCCAATATCTATGAAAAATTAGGTTTTTTGGTTGTTCCAAATGGAAATGAATCTAGACACGATATTATACAAGCTGTAACACTTGGTTCTGAGGAAGGGGTTGTAGCATTTTGTAGGGGAATTCAGGCTGCAGCACCAGTGGATAGCTTTGTAGTTCCAGAACCTTGGGCCATGCCTGGTTATCAAAGTGATGTAATCATGGCAGCAGGGGCTTTTATTCAAGGAGCTTCCATTGAATTAAGTGCAGATGCACCCATTAAACCACCCTATGCAGTTTACTTTCAAGGCGGTTTGACCTGGTACCATGCGAAATTTGGTATATTAATGTCTGTACAAAAACTATTTGAAGCAGGCCTTGTTCAGTTGTAATAAATACCAGTTTTGTACTATTTGTGTAGAATAGGTATTTTGTGCTATTTTTGTATACAAATACTATAATTTGTGTTAGAATGATTGGTAGATTATTAGTCGGAGGTATCTAATGTCCAAAATGGGAAATAAAAATTCGTGGGCTTTATTTTTGTTGATATTAACGGGTGTTGTTTTAGGCGGATTTATAGGGTATTTGGCAAAAGATGTGTCTTATTTATCTTGGCTTAATTTTGGACAAGAATTTGGTATAGGTGGCAAGAACAGTACTGATATTGTTCGACTAGATTTAGGAATTATGGTAATTAGCTTTGGTTTAAAAATTAAGATTACTATAGCCGGTATTATTGGCGTGATTTTGGCCATAATAATTTATCGTAAGATGTGATAAGGGTATCCCCTATTTTCTTGGAGAGAGAGTAGAGGAGGAAGAATGAAAGATAAATACCTTACAGTAAAAGAGATGCCAATAACAGAAAGACCTTATGAGAAATGTGAAAATTTAGGTGTATCATCCCTTACGGATGCTGAGTTATTAGCAGTTATCATTCGGAGTGGCGCAGTAAATGAAAGAGCTGTGGATGTAGCTGCTAGAGTCCTTACTTTTTCTAAAACATATCCAGGATTGGTGGGGCTTAATTATTTGAGTCTTAAGGAACTAAAATCCATTAAAGGGATTGGCAGAGTAAAGGCAATACAACTTGCATGCGTTACTGAATTAACAAAAAGAATGGCCAAAGCAACCAACCAGGGTAGATTGCAATTAACAACACCTGAAGCGGTTGCTAATTATTATATGCAGGATTTAAGGCACTTACCTAGAGAAGTCATCCTCTTAGTTATGCTAGATGCTAAGAGTAATATTTTAAAGGATATGATAATTTCCTCTGGAACAGTAAGTAGTTCTTTATTGTCACCTAGAGAAATTTTTTTGAGTGCCCTAAAGTATGATGCGGTAAATATCATTTTGTTACATAACCACCCAAGCGGAGATCCAACGCCGAGCAGAGAAGATATTCAAACTACCAAAAGAATGAAAGATGCTGGTAATTTAGTTGGAATTAGACTTATGGATCACATAATAATTGGAGATAATAAATATACAAGCCTTGGTGAATTAGGTTATCTATAAATAATACAAACGACATGCCGCAAATATCTTGCAGCAATGTTGTAAATAAGCATATGAAAATTTTATGAGAATTGATATGAAGTTTTATATTGAAGTTCATATGAGTTTTATATTGAAGTTCATATGAAGTGACTGGAAGGAGATTTTTAGATTGACTGGTAAAACATTTGGAATTGATTTGGGAACAAGTACCATAAAAATATATCAAAAAAATGATGGTGTTATATTAGATGAGAAAAATATTATTGCAATAGCGAATAGAAAGCAAGTAATGGCGGTTGGGGATCAGGCATATGAAATGTATGAAAAAACCCCTGCTAACATTTCTGTTACCTATCCGGTGAAATACGGTGTAATAGCTGATATCGCCAATATGTTAGAACTGTTAAATTACATGTTTCGCAAAATTAGTAAAAAAGGTAAGAATTTTAATGCTGCATCTATTATAATAGCAACTCCTTCAGACATCACTGAAGTCGAAAAAAGAGCATTTTTTGATCTTGTAGCAAGTTCTAATGCTAAGACAAAAAATATAAAAATTGTTGAAAAACCTATTGCGGATGCAATTGGTATTGGTCTTGATGTAACTACAGCAAAAGGTGTCATGGTCGTTGATATAGGTGCTGATACCACTGAAGTATCTATTATGTCTCTTGGTGGTATTGTTATCAGTAAGTTGATTCCTATTGGTGGAAATCGTTTAGATGAGTCTATAAAATCCTTTGTAAAGAAAAATTATAATCTTGTGATCGGAGATAAGACGGCTGAAACCATCAAAAACAAGTTGGCAACAGCAGTACCAAGAAATGAAGAAAGTATGAAAGTATATGGTAGAAATGTTGTAACTGGGTTACCTACTGAAGTAGAAATAAGTCAGGGTATGGTATATGAGTCTATCATTGAATACTTGCATTCTATTGTTGATGCAGGTCGTATTATATTAGAAAGAACTCCTCCAGAAATTTCTTCTGATATTATTGATTCTGGTATTTATGTAACAGGAGGTACAGCTGCAATCAAAGGATTGGATGAATTATTAGGCAAGGAAACTGGACTTAACATTAATATTTGTAAAAATCCCACCAATACTGTAGTTGATGGACTTGGTGGTATTATAGAAGATAAAAGACTTTTATCTTTGGCTAGTTCTTTAAAGCAGACGAACTTTAATAGTTAAAAATGTAATGTTTCAAAAGGAGAGAAATTGTCATGAGAAGAAGGACAAAGTTTAATATGAATCCGAAGCATTTATTCATTTTCAGCATTATTTTCTGCTTGATATTAATATTCGTTTCCTTTCAGTACAGTGAAACACTAGCACCTGTTAAATCGGCTGTTGGTGGAGTCTTAACCCCTATGCAAAAAGGTATCAATGCAATTGGAGATGCGATTGCAAGCCAAGGGGATAAGTTTGTTAGTCTGAACAAGTTAATAAAAGAAAATGCTGAATTAAAAGAAAGCATCAGTACTTTAACTTATGATAACAAAATTCTATTGCAGGATAAATATGAACTGGATAGATTTAGAGAATTATACAAATTAGATAAAAAGTATGCTGACTATTCAAAAGTCGGGGCTAAGGTTATTAGTGCAGATCCCAATAATCTATATACAACCTTTAGCGTAGATAAAGGGACGGAAGATGGTATAGCAGTCGATATGAATGTGATATCAGGCAATGGCTTAGTCGGTATTGTTGTTGAGGCGCATAAAAATTATTCTATAGTTAGATCTATCATCGATGATTCTAGCAGTATTAGTGGAATGTTTATAAAGACATCAGATACCTGTATAGTAAATGGAGACATGGAACTATATAATGACGGCGTAATTGGCGTAGAGTTAATTGGCAAGGATGCACTTGTGTATGATGGTTACGAGGTTGTTACTTCACATATTAGTTCTAAATACTTACAGGGTATACTTATTGGATATATTGGAGACATCAAGGTTGATCCGAATAATTTAACCAAGACAGCGGTTTTGACACCTGCCGTTAGCTTCGACCGATTAGATGAGGTGCTTATAATCACTGAATTGAAACAAAAGTTGGAAGAATAGTAGAAAGACGGGGTACGTTTTAGGTGAAACGATTTATAGTTGTTACATTAGAAATACTCATATGTTTTTTATTGCAGACTACGGTCTTTCAATGGATACCTTTGGCTGGAGTAGTTCCTAATTTGTTATTAATTGTAACTGCCTCAACTGGACTTATGAGAGGTAGGATAGAAGGACTTATGGTAGGATTCTTCTGTGGCTTATTGATCGATTTAAATTACAGTAGTTTGATAGGTCTTTATGCACTTATTTATCTAACGATAGGTTATATTTGCGGATATGCTTACAAGATTTTTATACGAGATGATATAACGATTCCACTGACGATAATAGGAATCAGTGATATGATATATTTTTTTCTAAAATATATCTTTCTATACTTATTAAGGGGAAAATTAAATATTGGATTTTATTTTCTTAGTATGGGATTACCAGAAGTGATTTATACTCTTATTATATCTATCTTTTTGTACAAGATTCTAAACACAATAAATGCTAAGCTAGAGAGTAAAGAAGAAGAGGAGGCTGTGTAATGTTTGATGTTATATGGGAAAAAATAAAAGAGATTGTATCCTCCAGACTATTTCCGGTTTCTTTGGTATTCTTAACATTAATCGCAATTTTAATCAGCCGTTTGTTTGTGCTACAGATTGTGGAAGGGGACGAACACTCTGGAATTGAATCAGTAAAACGAACAGATGAAAGAGAGATTAAAAGTACCAGAGGCAATATTTATGATAGAAATGGCATACTACTAGCTTATAATGAAATAAGTTATTCTGTTGTTATGGAGCAAAATACAGGTCTTAGTACCAATAAAGAAATCAATGATATGTTGTTTCGATTGATCAATATTTTAGAAGAGTATGATAATGTGATAGAAAATGACTTTGGTATTGTAATCAATAAAGAAGGTAAACTAGAATTTAATGTAAGTGGTAATGCAGAGCTTAGGTTTAAAAAGAATGCTTACGGCCTTGGTAATGTAAATCAGCTTACAGAGGAACAAAAGAATGCAACAGCAGAGGAAGTGTTTAATTTCCTACGCTTTGGAGATAAAAAGTATATTATGTTTAATATCTCGGATGAGTATAGTTTAGAAGAAGCGTTAAAAATCATGACCTTAAGGTATGCACTCTTTACCAGCTATCCAGGATATATCCAAGTGATTGTGTCATCTAATGTAAGTAATGAAACAGCCCATGCTATTTATGAGAATAGTTCTGAGCTTCCAGGTGTTGAGATCAGCCAACAATCCTATAGAAAATATAATGATAGTATATACAATGCCCATATTTTGGGATATACAGGTCTTGTAACAGAAGATGAGTTAGAAAACATGCCTGCAGATACAACTTATAATACCACTGATATGATTGGCAAGTTGGGAATAGAAAAAGTATATGAAGAATATCTATCTGGAACAAAGGGTTTTGAAACAGTATCTGTAAGTGCATCAAGAAAGTACTTAGAGACATTAGAAAAAACAGAACCTATCGCAGGAGAAGATATCTATCTTACAATAGACAGCGAGTTAAATAAAGCTTATTATAAATTAATAGAGCGTAATCTTGCAGGTGTTTTGCTTACTAAGATAGTCAATAGTACAGATGCTGGTACACGAGGAATTTCTGCAAAAGACATAAAGATTCCAATATATGATGTGTATTTTGCGCTGATCAATAACAATGTTGTAGATATTACTGAATTAAATGATGAAGATGCTACAGACCTTGAACAGGAAGTATATGAAAAATATATCACTAGAAGAGATGATATATTATCTAATCTAGATGATTTATTGCAGGTAACAGATACTACACTAAAGTCCTCCTTGCCTGAGCAAACGGGTGATTTTCTGGATTATATATACACAGCACTTAAGGAAAGTGGCGTACTACTTACTTCTTCTATTGATACAACAGATATCACCTACCAAAATTATTTGAATGACAAAATTAGTTTGAGTCAGTTTTTAATGGAAGCCATCGCAAAGAACTGGGTAGATATTTCTAAACTTGATATTGGAGATAGTTTTTATATAACAGAGGAGTTATTTGATAAATTAGTAGAATATACTTGGGATTATTTGAAGGAAGACAAAGGTTTTCTAAAAAAAATATATAAAGACTTGGTTTATTCTTATAAATTGTCAGGAACAGAAATTTGTCTTTTATTATTTGATCAAGATGTGTTAAAATACAATGCAGAGGACATTATGAAATTAGAAAATGGTACCATGTCTTCTTATACATTTATAACAGAAAAAATAAGAAAAATTGAAATTACACCTGCCCAACTTGCTTTAGATCCGTGTAGTGCTTCTATTGTAGTTACAGATGTTAATAGCGGTGATGTAATTGCCATGGTGACATATCCAAGTTATGATACCAATCTGTATGCGAATAAAATTGATTACGATTATTATATGAAGGTTACAACAGATCTATCTGAGCCAACCATAGCAAGAGCATCAAAACAAAGAACTGCACCAGGTTCAACTTTTAAAATGTTGACAGCCATAGCATCCTTAGAAGAAGGTGTTTTAATGCCGACAGAAACTGTTTATGATAAAACCATATTTACAAAATTAACAGATTCTACAACCAATGCTCCAAGAGATTGGACTAACCATAGCCATGGAAACGTTGATGTTACCCATGCTTTAGAAGTATCTTGCAACTATTTCTTTTATGAGATGGGTTATAGACTTGGTCAGGATTCTACAGGATATTACAGAAGTAAGACGGGCACAGATATCCTTGAAAAGTATGCTAAGATTATGCGGTTAGATCAAAAGTCTGGTGTCGAAGTGGAGGAACTTTCTCCTCAAATATCCACGCAGGACTCAGTTCGTTCTGCAATTGGACAGGGTACGAATAACTTTGCACCGATTCAGCTGGCTAGATATTTGACAACCGTTGCATCAAGTGGTATCTCTTATGATTTGACCTTGCTTGATAAAATCGTTGGTAAGGACGGCGAAATTGTCCTTGATAATAGTGCGAATCAAACTGTTTTAACTGATTTTAAAGCATCCTCTTGGGAATTAGTACAGGAGGGAATGTATAAGGTGGGGAATGGCAGCGAAAGTTCTGTATCTTACATTTTTAAAGATTTCCCATATACAGTAGCTGGTAAAACAGGTACAGCCCAGGAAAGCAAATCAAGAGGAAATCATGCTTTATTTGTATCCTATGCACCATACGACAAACCAGAAATTGCAGTTACAGTGGTAATACCGAATGGTTATGCTTCAAGCAATGCAGTTGAGCTTTCTAAAGATGTATATGGATATTATTTTGATGTAGAAGGTTATAAAGACTTAGTGGAAGGGCCAGCAATTATGCCTGAATCAAGTTCCATTACCTTTACCGATTAAGAAAAAGCCAGGAGGAATTATGAGTAATCCAGTTATAATTAAGGGGAATAAATATGGTATTATTGTAGTGTTAGATACGGTCATGCCTTTTGATGAACTGAAAGAAAAAATCGCTGAAAAGTTTAGGGAATCCTCAAAGTTTTTTGATAAAGCACAGATGGCATTGAGTTTTGAAGGCAGAAAGTTATCAAATGATGAACAAAGAGAAATACTTAATATCATAGCCGAGGAAACAGAGCTTCATGTGGTGTGTATTATTGAGGATGATCCAAAAACTGAAGAAGTATTTAAAAAGGCATTAGATGAAAAATTAATGGAATTATCGAATACTACAGGTCAGTTTTATAAAGGGAACTTAAGATCTGGACAAGTTCTAGAATCTGAGACAAGTATTATTATTATTGGAGATATTAATCCAGGCGCCAAGATAGTATCAAAGGGTAATATTATTGTGATTGGGTCATTAAAGGGTAGTGTATTTGCCGGTGCAACCGGCAATACAAATGCTTTTGTTTTAGCACTAGATATGAATCCTGTTCAAATTCGTATTGGAGATGTGATTGCAAGATCACCAGACAAGCCTGTAAAATCTCAAGTGAAAGAAACTAAAATAGCATTTTTAGAAGATGGCAATATCTACATTGAACCTTTAAGCAAAGAGGTTTTAAATGATATAAATATATAATATGAATTTTTTGGAGGAAAAATAGTGATGGGTGAAGTCATTGTCGTAACATCAGGAAAAGGTGGAGTTGGTAAAACTACTACTACTGCAAATGTTGGTACTGGTCTTGCTAAACTGGATAAAAAAGTTGTGTTAATTGATACTGATATAGGACTTAGAAATCTAGACGTAGTAATGGGATTAGAAAACCGCATTGTGTATAACTTGGTTGATGTAGTGGAAGGCACATGCCGTGTAAAACAGGCTCTTATAAAAGATAAAAGATACCCTAATTTGTATCTTTTGCCATCTGCCCAAACCAGAGACAAGTCTGCAGTTTCTCCTGAACAAATGAGAAAGTTGGCAGAAGATTTAAAAGAAGAATATGATTACATAATAATGGATTGTCCAGCAGGTATTGAGCAAGGCTTTAAAAATGCTATTGCAGGTGCGGACAGAGCATTAGTTGTTACTACACCCGAAGTATCAGCAGTAAGAGATGCCGATAGAATTATTGGCTTGCTAGAAGCGAATGAAATAAAGAAAACACACTTAATTGTGAATAGATTAAGAACTGATATGGTTAAGCGTGGTGATATGATGTCTAGCGAAGATGTAGTAGAAATTCTAGCAATTGATTTAATTGGTATTGTACCAGATGATGAGAATATTGTTATATCTACAAATCAAGGTGAACCCTTAGTAGGCACAAATACGCAAGCCGGACAAGCCTATTTAAATATCTGTAGAAGAATTATGGGAGAAGAAGTACCTTATTTAGATTTAAATGGGAAACAAGGGTTTTTAACAAAACTTGCCAATATGCTTAAGAAAAACTAATGAGAGGAGTAATATCATGGGACTTTCTGATTTCTTTAGAAAAAAGACCTCCAGTGGAGTCGCGAAAGACAGGTTAAAATTAGTATTAGTATCTGATCGAGCCAATTGTTCTCCAGAAATAATGGAACAAATGAAAAATGATATTATAGCCGTAATATCAAGATACATGGAAATTGATATGGAAGGTCTGGATATAAAAATTACCCAGATGGAATCCGAGGGCAATAATGGAAATGTACCTGCACTGTTTGCGAACATTCCAATTAGAGATATGAAAATTAATAAATAGTAAGGATGAAAGCATGTTTCAATTTAAGAAATACAGTATCAAGAATTATGATTTTTGGATGGTGGCCTTTGTTTTGCTATTAAGCGGTATTGGGGCTTACTTTATTAGAATTGTAGAGACTGAAAATGAATCCCTGTTTAAATCCCAAGTTATGGGTATAATACTTGGGGTGATTATTATATCAATAGTTTCCATGATTGATTATCACTTTATCAGTCAATTTTATATTGTGCTGTATTTCATTAATTTGGGGCTTCTTGTAGCCGTTAGGTTAGTTGGAACAGAAATTAGAAATACAAAAAGATGGCTGACTTTACCAGGGATTACTTTTCAGCCTTCTGAGCTAAGTAAAATTATTTTGATAATATTTTTAGCCAAAGTATTCACTATGTTTAAGGATAAGTTAAATAAAATCTACGTTCCTTTGGCTGTAGGGATTTTAATTGCTATACCCACTTATTTGATTCTATCCCAGCCTAACCTTTCAACCAGCCTGGTGGTGGTATTTATTTTTGTCATTATGATATATACTGCGGGATTAAGTTATAAAATTATATTACCTATTCTAATTATCGGTATTCCTTTAGTATTTGGTACTTTGTGGAGTATATCTCATAATTATGATGTATTCTTTTTAACTGGTTATCAACAAACAAGAATTCAAGACTTTTTGGACTCTGAAACTGAGACCTCATCTGATACCATGTATCAACAAGATAATTCTGTGGAGGTTATTGGTTCTGGTATGTTAAGTGGTAAATTGCTCACAGAGGGAAAAGACGCAATTCAAGGTGATACCTATGTACCAGTTTCAGAAAGTGATTTTATTTTTTCTGTTATTGGAGAAGCTATTGGATTTATCGGAGGATGTGGTATAATAATACTGTTATCCATTATTATTTTTAAATGCTTAATGATTGGCAAACATGCCCCTGATTTTTTGGGAAAGTTAATGGCGACTGGTATAGCTGCTATGTTTGTATTTCAAATGTTTGTTAACATTGGAGTGGCAACAGCAGTACTACCTAATACTGGCATACCCTTACCCTTTGTAAGTTATGGACTTAGTTCCATGTTAAGCAGTATGATATCAATTGGAATAGTAATCAATATTAGTCTACAAAGAAAAAATAAAAGGGGGTAAAACCATATGAATATTGGAATGATAGCACATGACTCGAAAAAGAAGTTGATGCAAAATTTTTGTATAGCTTATCGTGGGATTTTGAACAAACATGAACTTTATGCAACAGGAACAACAGGAAGATTGATTGAAGAAGTAACCAATTTAAACGTGCATAAATATCTAGCAGGTCACTTAGGTGGTGAGCAACAGATGGGTGCACAGATTGAACACAATCAGATGGATTTGGTAATCTTTTTGCGAGATCCAAATTCACCAAAATCCCATGAACCGGATGTAAACAACGTAGTACATCTTTGCGACACTCATAATATCCCACTTGCTACTAATTTAGCTTCAGCAGAATTGCTTATTAAAGCCTTAGACCGTGGTGATTTAGATTGGCGTGAAATTTTCAAGTGATAAATACGCCCCTTTAACGGCAGAACATGGCGAACCTTATCATCTGTTTTTAGGATGTTCTAAAAGACGGATTGATAAGGGTTTTATGCTTATATGGTGTTTTTTTACCAAAGAATCCATTAATTGACCTGTAACTTGGTTGCAGGTGCTTGAAAGGCACGGTTTATTATGAAAACAAAAATAATCACTATAGCCCTATCCTTCACTTTGCTTACGGGGTGCTCTAATTCTGATAAGGTTTTGTTACCATATACGGCTTCAGAAAATATCGTAGGTTTTAATCAAAGTATCGGGACAGAAGTTTCCGATTTTTTTGCGAATGATTTAAGTGTCATACCGGATGAACTAAATCATATGTCTGACTCTGCCTTGACAGCCTTATCTTCTTTGATTGTGAATACCACTACGAAAGAAGTTATCTATGCAAACAATGTTTATGAACGGCTTTATCCTGCAAGTCTTACAAAAATAGTAACGGCATTGGTGGTCCTAGAAAATGCTGATCTTTCAGACACGGTTACTGTAAGCTACAATGCATCACATATTACTGAAAATGGTGCTAAATTATGTGGGTTTAAAGAAGGGGATAAAATAAATCTGGAAGATTTATTGAATTGTTTCTTGATTTATTCTGGTAATGATGCTGGAATAGCTATTGCTGAACATATTTCTGGAAGTGAAGAGGAATTTGCAAAGCTTATGAATGAAGCGGTAAAAAAGGTAGGAGCAATACATTCTAATTTTGTTAATTCCCACGGACTTCATCATGATAATCATTATACAACTGCTTATGATCTATATCTCATTTTTAATGAGTTAACTCAATATGAAAAATTTCTAACAATTATTAATACGAAGGTTTATACTGTGAATTATTTGGATATAAATAATAATGAGAAGACAAAAGAATTCAGTACGACCAATCGTTATTTAAAGGAAACTGAAGCTACACCAGATGGGCTAACTGTAATAGGCGGCAAAACTGGTACCACCTTTAAAGCTGGCAATTGCCTCATCTTGTTTAGCGAAGATGAGAAGGGTGAGTCCTATATTTCATTAATTTTAAAGGCTTCTGGAGGTGATAGTCTGTTTTCACAAATGACTCATTTACTAAAGATGATAAATTAACCATTTTTTTCATAATATGGTTGTGCTTTGGGCAAGAATATACTATAATTAATTTATATTAATAATCTATTTATGCATATCACCCAAATTTTGTACACATCTTAAGGAGGAGATTTCAATGATTCAGATTATTTCAGGCGAAAAAGGAAAAGGAAAGACCAAAATACTGATTGACAAAGCCAATAAGGCAGCAAGAGAAGTAAAAGGCAACGTGGTTTATCTTGACAAAAATAACAAACATATGTATGAGTTGAGTAACAAGATAAGATTAATCAATGTAAAAGACTATTACATTGAGAACTGCAGCGAATTTATTGGTTTTGTATGTGGAATAATATCCCAAGATCATGATCTTGAAACAGTTTTTTTGGATAGCTTTTTAAATATCGCCCATTTGGAAGGCCAAGAAATTTCACAGATACTTAAAAAACTTGAACAAATAGGAAAAGATTACAAGATAGATTTTGTATTAAGCATTTCTATGAATGAGAAATCTTTCCCAGATACTATCAAAGAGAAGGTAGTTGTAGCCTTGTAATCTGAATATTAATAGAATTGAAAACCCATTATTAATTTATGATTTTGTGAAATTAAGATTATAATAAGAATAATTTGATAAGAATAAATTGACAAGAATAAATCGATAAGAAAAAATTGATAAGACTAAATGATAAGAATAAAAAAAGAATTAAATAAGAAAAAAAGAATAAGTTTTAGGAATAAAATGTTATTATATATCGAATAAATAAACAGCGGCAACTTGTTTGCCGCTGTTTATATGTTATCCATTCTTTAATCTTCACTACGTAGTCGTCCGAAGTAACTTAACGCGTATAAACCACTTATACCAACAATAGCATAGATAATTCTTGATAACATTGTCATATCGCCAAATATAACTCTAACAAGGTCAAATCCTAAGAAACCGATGAGTCCCCAGTTAATGGCTCCTATTATGACTAAAGTCAATGCAACATAGTCTAATGTTTTCAATTGGAATACCTCCTTTTTGTTTCATTAAATATTGTTACCAAATAAATTTCTAATATTCTTAATGTTTATTTCTAGATTATATGTTATACTTTAAAATTGTAATAAATTAGTAAATATTTACTATATATGAAATTGACTTTTTGTATAAGAAACAAGTATAATTAAAATAGAATACAAGGGAGGAAGAGATTTGGGAAGGAATACGAAGATAACCAAGTATCGCAAACCAATTAATATAAATGTAGGGGTAATTATATTTTTAATTATTTTTATATATATCATAATAAGCATTTGCGTTTACTTTACAAAAGATCATTTGTCCATATATGAGGTGAATAGAGGCTATACAGCAGATGATTATAAATTTAACGGATTAATCTTTCGCGAAGAAGAAGTAGTTAAGACTAATATGGCTGGTTATGTGAATTATTTTCATAAAGATGGAGATCGTGTTGCTAAAAATTCTATAATTTATGCTGTGAATGAAAAGAATGAATCAAATGAATTGGTTACAAGTAGTGATAACGCATTGGCAATATCGAAAGAAGAAACCTTGACTATAAAAAGTGAAATTCTGGATTTTCATAAAAATTACGATAGCGGTGACTTTTTCAATGTATATACGCTAAAAGCTGAACTGCAAAATTCTGCATTACAAGTAATGAGTGATAGCCAATTGGCTAGTTTGGATGAAATACAAGAGGGTAATGGTAGCTCTGATTATTTGGATATTGTAAGAACCAACGCCAGTGGAATTGTAACCTATAATATTGATGATTATGAAAATTTATCTTTGGAGACAGCTACAGCAGGTGATTTATCCCCTGAGGAATATATAAAGACACAACTAAGAAGTACAGATTTAGTTAGTAAAAATAGTCCGGTTTATAAAATAATCACAAGCGAGGACTGGCATATTCTACTTTTGTTAGATGAGAACCAATATGAGACCCTAGAAGAAGTTGAGAAAGCCACAATCACATTTACAGAGGATGGCCTTAAGTTAAATGTTCCCATCTCAGTTTATCAAAAAGGATCCGATTATTTTGCTAAAATTGATATGGACAAGTATATGGAAAAATATTTGGATCGAAGATTTATATCACTTGAAATAACAACAGATACGGCAAAAGGATTAAAGATTCCTGTTTCCTCTATAACAGAAAAAGCTGTTTATCAAATTCCCAAAGAATACTTTACAGCTGGAGGGGACTCTAATAGTGAGGGTCTTGTAAAGGAAGAAAAAACTTTAGTGGATGGAGAAGTAGAGGTGTCCTATACCTTTATTCCTACCGATATATACTATAGTGATGATACTTATAAGTATGTGAATGGATTGCTTTTTGAGCCGGGTGATATAATACAAGAGCCTATTACACAAAAAAGATATGAGATTGGTAAAAGTGAAACCCTAAAAGGTGTGTTTAATATCAATAAAGGGTATGCAGTGTTTCGAAGAATTGAGATTCTTATGGAGAATGAAGAATACTGTATCGTAAAGGAAGGTACTTCTTACGGACTTTCAGTTTATGATCACATTGCTTTGGATGCAAGTACGGCCACGGAGCAGGCAATTATTTATTAAGACAACAACCTGTTTATAATAAATAACTTCCTGTTCGAAGCTATTTAAGTAGATCAATACGATAGAAATACAAACTGGAAAAGAGGAAAACAATTGATAAAAGAGAATCTGAATCTGGTAGAAGAACGGATACAAGCTGCTTGTCAAAGGGCTGGAAGGAATAGAGAAGAGGTAACACTGATTGCTGTTAGTAAGACTAAGCCAGTTTCTGCTATAGAAGAAGTATTAAAGGAAGAAATACTGGATTTTGGTGAGAATAAGGTACAAGAATTGACTACTAAGTATGAGGTGCTCCCTAAGAACCTGCATTGGCATTTGATTGGTCATCTACAAACCAACAAGGTGAAATATATTGTCGATAAAGTTGCACTGATACATTCTGTAGATTCCCTTAAGTTGGCCCAGCAAATAGATAAGGAAGCTGAAAAAAAAGAAGTCATTTGTAATATATTAATAGAAGTAAATGTTGCAAAGGAAGAATCGAAGTTTGGTGTATATGAAGAGGATTTGTTAGAACTCATTGTCGAAGTAGCAAAGTTAAAAAATGTACATGTCAAAGGGTTAATGACCATTGCACCTTTTGCGGAAGACTCTGAAAAAAATAGGATGTATTTTAGAAAATTGCGACAATTAAATGTTGACATAAAAACAAAAAACATTGATAATGTTAGTATGAATATTCTCTCAATGGGTATGACGGGAGATTATGAAGTTGCCATCGAAGAAGGTGCTACCTTAATTCGAGTTGGGACAGGTATATTTGGAGAAAGAGAATATACTGAGTAAACAACTTGTTGTACTTACAATACATGGTGTGATAGAGAATGGAGATATTAGTATGGCAAATATATTTAAAAATATTTTAGATTCGTTAAGACTAACAGAAGAAGATGATTATGATGATTATGCGAATGAAATGGAAGAAAAAGAATACAAACGAGCAGAGAAGGCAGAGCGAAAATCTTCTCTGAAACAACCCTATCAAGCTTCTTTTGATACAGACACTCCGGTATCTGTTGCCAATAACATAATGAATGAAGTAAAGAAAGATAAACCTCTTCGTACAGAAAGAGCAGGTGCTGGGAAAGTGGTTCCAATAAGAACCTCTGCCAAAGGATTTGAAGTCTGTATTATGAAGCCAATTACCTTTGAAGACTCTCAGGATATATGCGATATGTTATTATCTAACCGTGCAGCTGTTATTAATTTAGAGGGTATTGATGTGGATTTGGCACAAAGAATTATGGATTTTATATCTGGATCTGTTTATGCTATTAATGGTAAGTTGCATCAGATTTCAAGTTATATTTTTATTATTTCACCTGAAACGGTTGATATTTCTGGTGATTACTTAAATTTTATACAAAGTAGCGGATTTGAAGCACCAACATTAAATAAGGAATTTTAATTTATGACTATTTTAATCAATAATGCTTTTTATGTTTTCTTTGTGGTATTAGAAATCATTTTGTTTTTATACATTTTAACCTCGTGGTTTCGCATGAATGGAAAAATAAAAAACATATTATTCACACTAATAGAGCCAGTGCTTACGCCAGTAAGATATATGTTAAAACACTCCATTTTCAATTCACCTACAGCAGATTTATCCCCCATCATTAGCTTTATTATTATAGTATTTTTACAAGATTTTTTCTCGCGCTAATGCAATGAAGGAGTAGGGACCCTAGAAAGGCCTATATTGCCATAGTGTGCGAAAGAAGGAGCTATATATGAATAAAGATAAAGAGGAAATGATTTTTAAGAGGAGACTCCTTGATCTTGCTATTATGACAGAAAAGAGAGATATTTGTACTTATGCAGATTTTCTGAATCAGAATGAAATTAGTATATTTCATAGTATAAGGAATGAATTACCCAAAGTAAATTACGAACTTTTCGGTGGCTATGATGGTGCCGAAAGAAAGATATTATGCTTTTACGGAGATAATTCTGTAAAAGCTTTTTCAAGTTATATTGCTTGTATTCGAATTTTGCCTGTGCAAAAAAAATTTAGTGATGATCTAAATCATAGAGATTTTTTGGGAGCAATTATGAATTTAGGGATAGAAAGATCCTTAATCGGAGATATATTAGTAAAGGATAAAGAAGGGTATGTTTTCTTAAAATCCTCCATTGCAACATTTATTATGGACAATCTCTCTAAAATCAAGCATACTACCATAAAGTGTGAATTGGTAGAAGAGGATGCACCAGAAATAAAGCCTAAGTTTGAAACAATTCGGGGAACGATAGCTTCAGAAAGGCTGGATGCTATCATAGCAATGGCTTTTAAAGCTTCAAGAAGTAGTATTCTGCCTTTGATTTCGGGTGGGAAAGTATTTGTTGATGGTAAGCTGATTGAGTCAAATAGTTATATGCTAAAAGAAGATGAAACCGTATCTGTTAGGGGTTATGGTAAATTTATTTATAAAGGATTGGAAACTCAAACGAAAAAAGGTCGATACTATGTATCGTTATTAAAATACGTATAGGAGGACAATTATGATTACACCCATTGAATTACAAAATAAAACTTTTAAAACAGGACTAGGTTATGACAAAAAGGATGTAGATAATTTTTTATCTGAACTGTTAAGGGGTTATGAAATAACTTATAAAGAAAATATGGAATTATCAGATAAAGTGAACACTTTAAACGAAGGTATTTCTTATTATAAATCCATTGAAAAAACCTTGCAAAAAGCACTTGTATTGGCTGAACAAACGGCAGAAGAAACTAAAAATGCGGCAAGACTACAAGCTAAAGCCATTGAAGAAGGAGCTATGGCCAATGCTAAGCTAACGATGGCTGATGCAATTACTGAATTGTCCCATATCAAACAACAAACCATTCAACTGATTAGACAGTATGAAGCCTACAAGGCACAGTTTAAGCATTTGGCCGAGGCTCAATGCGAGTTGTTAAATAGTGAAAGTTTTAATATACATATAGCTGATTTAGATATGTTTACAAACCAGTCTTTTTCTAATATTAACAAGGAAAATACAAGTTCAATCAATCCAAGTCAATCAGAGGAGGACACAAATTCTTCAGTGATGGAGCAAAATAAAAAGGAATTATCAGATGAAGGTGGGTTTGAATTTTTTACGATTGAGGATTAATAGAAAAAATATTTTACAAAAAAAAGTTATTCGACTACTTGATAAATTCAGCATCTAGTTTATCAATATTATCATGATACAGACTTTTTTATTGTTGTTCCGATTCCTAATTTGGAAGTTACTAATGGTTTACAATTTTTGGAAAAGGCAGATAAAAAAAGTTCAAACTCCTAAAGGACAGTCGAACAGTGAACTTTTTTTATCTAAACCAAAGATGATAAACCATAAGTAACTTCACAAATTCATCATAGTCACAACTATAAAAAATTCTGTATCATGATAATAAATATTGTGTATCGACTGAATTTATCAAGCATAATAGAGAATCTTAACTTCGAAGTTTGAGATATTTATTTATAATCATTAATATAATCGAGAGAGGGATATGTAGATGAATCATTTCATTACAATCAGCCAGGATGAAAAGCCTATTTATAATATTTCATTAAAGAATGACCTTGTGGCATTGAAAGAAATTTTAGAAACATTATGTTCTGAGAATAAAAAAGTGTGTGTTGTTACAGATACTACCGTAGGAAAGCACTATTTAAATACATTAACAGATTTTTTAGCACCTATGTTTAAGTTTGTAGATAGTTTTGTTTTTCCAGCAGGAGAAGATAGTAAGAATCTTTCTGTAGTTACAGAATTATATGAGAAATTAATCAATGCTCATTTTGATAGAAAGGACATATTAATTGCCCTTGGAGGAGGAGTAGTTGGAGATTTGACAGGCTTTTGTGCAGCTACTTATTTAAGAGGAATACAATTTATCCAAATGCCGACTTCATTATTGGCAATGGTTGACTCTAGTATTGGTGGGAAAACTGGCGTAGATTTTATGTCTTATAAAAATATGGTGGGTGCATTTCATCAACCTAGTGCAGTGTATATGAATCTTTCAACACTGCTGTCATTAGATGATCAACAGTATTATTCAGGTTTCGGAGAGATTATTAAACATGGTCTTATTAAGGATGCCAATTATTATACCTGGTTAATGGATAATAAAGAGGAACTTTTATCAAGAAATCTTGAAGTTTTAAAAGAGATGGTTTATAGAAGCTGTCTTATAAAAAAAGAAGTTGTGGAAAAAGATCCGAAAGAGTTAGGAGATAGAGCACTTTTAAACTTTGGACATACCATCGGACATGCAGTTGAAAAATTGATGGATTTTAAGTTATTGCATGGAGAATGTGTTTCAGTGGGTATCGTTGCGGCTAGCTATATTAGTTTGCTGAGAAATAACATAACCCAAGTTGAATATGAAGATATTAAAAATACATTGCTCTCATTTTATTTGCCCATACAGGTATCTGGATTAGACCCAGAGGATATACTAAAAGTTATGTCCCATGATAAGAAGGTAGAGGGGGATAAAGTTAAATTTATCTTACTAAATAGGATAGGTGATTCTAGAATGGATACCTCTGTAACGAGAGAAGAACTTATTCAGGCAATTAACTCTATTTTGGTTTAATCTATACTATTGTTACGATGAAAATAAAACCATATCATATTTTGGAGGTTACATGAAAAGAATTAAGCATTTACTATATGTTATAGCATTACTTGCATTTGATCAATTTACGAAGTATTTGGTGTTTGAAAATTTAAAAGAAGATGGACCATTTCAATTAATACCTAAAGTATTTCAGTTTAGGTATCATGAAAATGATGGGGCTGTTTGGGGTATATTAAGTGGAAAGATACCTTTCTTAGTTGTGTTTACCTCTATTATTATGGGTTTGTTGATATTCGTATATTTTAAGATTCCAATGGAAAAGAGATATAATCCGATGAGATTGATTTTGGTTTTTATTACTGCAGGTGCCATTGGAAACTTTATTGATAGAATTTTTAGAGGATTTGTTGTTGATTTTCTCTATTTTGAATTAATTGATTTTCCTATATTTAATGTAGCGGATTGCTATATTACCATATCCTCCGTACTTCTTGTTATACTTAGTATATTCTATTATAAGGATGAGGATTTTGATTTTTTAAGTAAGAAGGAAATGAAAAATGAACAATCAGATACTTGATTTTACCGTAGAAACGGAAGACGAAGGCATTAGAATAGATAAATTTCTTGCAGATAATCAAGAGGATTTAACTAGAACTTTTTTGCAGAAATTAATAAAAGATGAGATGGTATTAGTAAACCAAAAACCTGTGAAGGTTAATTACAAAGTAAATGCCATGGATTATATTACCATTGTATTACCCCCACCTATAGATTTATCCATAGAACCTGAGGATATACCACTAGATATCTTGTATGAGGATAAAGATATTGTAGTTATAAATAAAGGGAAAGGTATGGTTGTTCATCCAGCGGCAGGACATTATACTGGTACTTTGGTAAATGCATTATTATTTCATTGCAAAGAAGATTTATCTGGTATTAATGGGGTATTACGACCTGGAATTGTTCATAGGATTGACATGAATACCACAGGGGTTTTAGTGGTATGTAAAAATGATAAGTCTCATCAATTCATCGCAGAA
This sequence comes from Anaerocolumna sp., assembly GCA_047972335.1. Lineage (GTDB taxonomy): Bacteria > Bacillota > Clostridia > Lachnospirales > Lachnospiraceae > Anaerocolumna. The sequence continues at coordinate 45,767 of JBKEAO010000035.1, forward strand.
CAGCTTAAAGTACATTCCATTACTAGAAAATACGAGGCTATCGTTTATAATACCTTCAAAACTTTAGAGGGAACTGTAGAAGGGCCTATAGGAAGGCATCCCATTGACCGAAAAAAAATGGCTATCAATCAGAAGAATGGTAAGCATGCTGTGACAAATTATAAGGTTATTGAAAATATGGGTGGGAAATATGCCAGAGTAGAATGTTCTTTATTAACAGGTAGAACACATCAGATTCGAGTGCATATGGCGAGTATTGGACATCCACTACTAGGTGATGAGGTTTATGGAAATGCAAAGAATCCTTTCCACTTAGAGGGGCAAGCACTTCATGCTAGAGTGCTAGGATTTATCCATCCAACTACAAAAGAATATATGGAATTTGAAGCACCATTACCTGATTATTTTTTAAATTTATTACAAAAAATTAACTAGAACGTGGAATAGGCTATATGTTTTGAAAAAGGGGGTGGTTTTTTGAAGCGTAAGTTGATTCATAAACTACTAGAATGGAAAGAGCTTGGAGGTAAGAACCCGCTATTATTAACAGGTGGGAAAGGTGTAGGTAAGACCAATCTTTGTCTTGAATTTGCTAAAACATTTTATAGTAGTTATATCTATATGAATTATGAACTTAATATCAATTCTTTGGAGCAATCAGATACGAAAAAAATTACAACAAATTATATTTTAAATTATATGAAACAAGTAGACTCACCTGAGCCGGTTTTATTTATTTTGGATGAGGTGAGTTTTTTTGACGATTTTTACAACCTGGTTGATGAGTTAAAAGGGAATGGCAATATACATATGATTGTCATATCAAGTATTCATGTTTTTCAAAAGGTAGCAGAGTATGATAAGTTAACATTATATCCCTTAGATTTTGAAGAATTTTTACTAGCAGTAAATAAAGAATGGTATATAGGTGTTATAATCGAACACTTTGGTACAAATTTACCGATTCCAGATATTGTTCATAGCGAATTACTCTACCTGTTAGATATTTATCTTCAAGTTGGAGGAATGCCTCTTGCTGTGAATGAATATGTTTGTTCTGGTGTTCTATTTAATATAGCCCAGATGCACAAGTTAATATTAAATGGATATCTGTCAGAGAGCTGTTCCGATTATATGGAGGTAGGTAATATAAGAGTTGGTCAAATATTAAAAATATTACCGCTTCAGCTTGGGAAAGCCAATAAAAAATTTCAATACTCCTTGATTCGAAAAGGTGTGACAAAGAAACTTTACACAGATGCTTTAGAATACGTAAAACATACATTCTATGCCATGGACTGTCACAGAATAGAGGAATCTGATGAAGACTACCAACAATTTAAATTATACTTATTCGATACGGGTATATTAAATAGTTTGTCTATAGAGTGTAAGTTGGATAACCAGAAAGAATTTAAAAAAGGTCTGATAGAGAATTACGTTGCCATGCATTTATTCATGAAAGGATATCCACTTCGTTTTTGGGAATCTGAATCGAAAGCAAAGATAGAGTTTGTGATGGAATATAATACTGACTGGATTCCAATTGAAGTGCGAAGTGATCACAATACCAGATCGAAAAGTTTAAGTATGTTTCGAAGTAAGTATTGCAATACTGGGGAAGGTATTAAGATTTCAACTAGAAATTTTACTTATGAGAATCATATCAAGTATGTGCCTTTATATGCTGTGTTTTGTATCGGTTAAAGATTGCCTTATATACAGAATTCAACTGAAAAAGTATTTGACAAGGTAATTCTATTTGGGTAGAATATTTATGATTAATGTTTAATCTACCAGTGTAGTTTGTGGTCTCTAATCACTGGTGAAATCGACATAAACTTAGGGCAGGACTGCTTTTTTGAGGTTATTCTACATAGGTAGTATATTTTTTCTTTGATTCAATTCAGATAGTTTATTATGCTGTCATTGAATTTTATATAGATATTCCATTATTTTCAAACAAGGATGTTTGAGTTACGAAAGAACGGAAAGAGTGAAGGAAAATTTATGATTGAAAGGTTGCCACAGCATGATTCTTTCACTGATCTATATTTGTGGCAATATCACAGGCAACCTGTGATATGCAATGGGTGTAAACATGAATGAGATTCGATTACATGAGGGAGAATTAAATATTATGGAATTATTATGGTCTAACAAAGCGTTAGCAGCTAAGGATATTTCCAAAATAATTAAAGAATACATTGGATGGGAAAAGAATACTACTTATACGGTAATAAAAAGGCTTATAGATAAGGGTGCAATCAAAAGAGAGGAGCCTGGTTTTTTATGTAAGGCCAATATTTCAAAAAGAACAGTACAAAATACTGAAACAAGAGCTTTGCTGAATAAATTTTATAATGGATCACTTAACACCTTTTTCACAGAATTTTTGAAAAATCAGAATCTATCTGCAAGTGAATTACTTGAGATGGAGCGGATTATAAGTGAGCAAAAATTATAATAAACAGGTTTTAAAGGGCATAATGAAAAGAAGATATATGAATATTAGACTTATGAATCGTATCAAGATATAAAAGTAAAAACTATAAAAATGAACAAAGGTTATAGCAAAATAGTGCTTATTGATATAAAGTATTATTTTGCAATAACCTTTTTTTGATTTTAAAATCTATCATGATAATAATTATGTTAAAACTATTGCACTTCTCATGGTGTTGTATTATAATTGACAGACAAAACAACATATAGTATATTACTTAAACTTCTCATGGGAAGTTAGATTCTTTTAACTATTAGGAAATATAAGAATAACTTACTTTCTATTCTATATAATAGTTATGAGATAGCATATTGGGATTATAGGTTTCCCTAAGTAACCTAAATATAATGGATTAGGAGATTGTTATGAGCGAATTAAATAATACAGACAATACAATAAGGAACAAAGAGGAAATAGAAATTGTTTCTCCAGTAAATGGGCAGATTATCGGTAAGGTTCCTTCTATGAGTAGAGAAGAAGTGGACGGGGTGATTAAAAAAGCCAATGATAACTTCCGCAAAAGGAAGGATGGTCCTTTGAATGAAAGGGCGGAGATACTTTATAAAACCGCTACACTTTTAGAAAAGCATGTAGATAGATTAGCAGAATTATTGGTACTTGAAGTTGGTAAGGATAAGAAAAGTGCCCATGCAGAAGTTGTTAGAACTGCAGATTTTATCCGTTTTACAGCAGATACAGCGAAAAGTATTCATGGTGAGAGTATTCAAGGGGATACCTTCTCAGGATTTAATAAGGAAAAGTTTGCAATGGTTACTAGGGAACCGGTGGGAGCTGTTTTAGCCATATCCCCATTTAATTATCCAATTAATCTTGCAAGTTCTAAAATAGCACCAGCACTTGTATCTGGAAATACAGTAATATTCAAACCTGCTACCGTTGGTAGTCTTTGTGGAACAGAACTGGTTAAAATTTTTATAGAAGCTGGAATTCCTGAAGGTGTACTTGGTCTGGTTACTGGTAAAGGTGGAGTGATTGGTGATTATGTAGTTACACATCCAGGGATTAATTTTATTAATTTTACTGGAAGCACAGAAGTAGGTCAAAGTATATCTCAAAAAGCCCATATGGTGCCGCTTCTTATGGAATTAGGGGGCAAGGATGCAGCGATTGTACTAAAAGATGCTAATCTTGGTTTTGCAGCAAAAAACATTGTTGCAGGTGCATTTTCTTATTCTGGGCAACGCTGTACAGCCGTTAAAAGAATACTAGTACTAAATGAGGTTGCAGATGAATTAATTAAATATATACAAGAAGAGATGAATAAATTAACTGTTGGGAACCCTTTAGAGAAGCAAGTAGATGTGGTACCATTAATCAATGATAAGGCAGCGGAATTTGTATGGGAACTTATGGAGGATGCAAAGAATAAAGGTGCAAAACTAATAACTGGTGGTAAGAGAGAAGGAAATCTGATCTATCCATCCCTATTTGATTATGTAACAGAAGACATGAGAGTTGCCTGGGAAGAACCATTTGGTCCTGTACTACCAATTCTTAGGGTAAACAGCATGGAAGAAGCAATTGATTTGGCTAATAGATCTGAATATGGTTTACAGAGTTCTGTGTTTACTGAAAATTTAAGTGATGCCTTCCATGTGGCTAATAAATTAGAAGTAGGTACTGTCCAAGTAAATAATAAAACAGAGAGAGGACCTGACCATTTTCCTTTCTTAGGTGTAAAAAAATCAGGAATTGGTACACAGGGTATTAGATATTCTATTGAAGCTATGACAAGAGTAAAAGCGACTGTAATCAATTTGAGTAAATAAAAGGTATGAAGTTCTTCTTTGTTTCGAACGTATATTTTGGTATAATGCTTGATAAAGGAGAACATATGTATGGAATGAGTTATTTTTCATGTGGATGTAAATAGTGCATATTTATCTTGGGAGGCGGTTTATCGTGTTAAGATTCTAGGGGAGGCTTTGGATCTTAGAACCATACCGTCTGCCATTGGAGGGGATTAGAGAAAGATACGGATCAGACTCTATAAAAAGAGCGGCATTTTTAAAAAGTTCTATTTACCATATGAGTGGCGGTGTGCCATTAAAGAAGAATAAAAATCAATCTAAAACAGAATAATATAGAAATATAAAATATAAAAAAAAATAAGGAGTATATTAGCTCCTTATTTCGTTTATAAAAGGTATGGCGGGTTAGACCATACCTGATTTTTAATCATTAAGCAATTGAATTAACAGCTTTGCTTAAACGAGAAACTTTTCTAGATGAAGTATTCTTATGATAAACACCTTTAGATGTTGCTTTATCAATTTCAGATATTGCGACAAGTAAGTTTGCTTTAGCAAGTTCTTTGTCACCGGCAGCCACGGCAGCATCAACTTTCTTTATAACAGTCTTAACTTTAGATTTAATCGCCTTATTTCTTAATGCCTTAGTTTGATTAACTAAGATTCTTTTCTTAGCAGATTTAATGTTAGCCAAATCGTACACCTCCAAAACTATAATTGAAATTTTATTATTTGTTTTATTGTTTCATTAAATCCGGACACGGACGCTCTAATGTAAACATACTATTATATAGTATTATAAAGCAAGTCCAGTGTCAATACATAATTTGAATAAAATTGAAGAAAATAGAACTAAACACATAGTTCTTATAGGAGCAGATAGGAGTTGTAATGAAAGATTTGAATCGTTTAGAAGGCAATAGTAAAAAGAATACTGAAATAAATAGTGACAAGAGTCGAGTTAATGCAAGTAGCGAGAGTGCATTTAATGCGAGCAATGAGAGTGCAGAGAAAATAATAAGCCAGATACCAAGAACGGACATTGCTTTAGAAGTGAGAGAGACATTCACTGAGGATAGTACAGAAATTCATGGTGTCATATTAAATGAAGATTATGATAAGAAAAAAGACATACGAGTTACTACGGTGACCATAAAAGATCAAAAAGGTGCGGATGCTATGGGCAAACCCATTGGTACCTATATTACCATAGAAGCTGGAAAGCTTGGTGAGGTGGATGAAAGTTTTCATGAGCCTATCACAAAAGAGATTGCAAAATACATCAGACAGCTTGCTGGTGATGTAGAGAAAAAAGAAATATTAGTTGCAGGACTTGGAAATCGAGAAGTAACACCGGATGCATTGGGACCACAAGTGGTGGATAATCTCTTTATAACCAGACATTTGATGAGGGAGTTTGGAAAAGAGTTTATGGAGGAACATAATTTATCCAATATTAGTGCTATTGCACCGGGCGTAATGGCCCAAACCGGAATGGAAACCAGTGAGATCTTAAGAGGCATTATTAAAGAGACAAATCCTAAATTAGTGATTGTAATTGATGCCCTTGCCGCTAGGAATGTAAAAAGGGTGAATAAGACAGTTCAGATTACAGATACAGGAATATCACCAGGTTCTGGTGTTGGAAATAATAGAAAAGCATTAAATAAAGAAAGTTTAGGCATAGATGTTATAGCGCTAGGAGTTCCAACGGTTGTAGATGCTTCTACCATTGTAAGTGATACAATGGAACATTTTCTTTCGAAACAAGGCTTTGAGGATAAAGAAATACATCAGTTTATCAATGAATTAAGAGAAGAGAATATGAATAATATGTTTGTAACACCCAAAAACATTGATGAATCTATTAAGCAGATTAGTTTTACTGTTTCTGAGGCTTTAAATAAATGTTTTGCTTAATGGTTTGTATGGATTTTGTATTCATTAATACTTTGAAAAAAGTAAAATAGGATAAATGATACGAAGAAGGGGCGCATGTCCCTTCTTTTTAATGAGAATACATAGCATGTCTTAAAAATTTATTAAATTATCCCGGATTCGTTATCAGATTTAAAATAAATGCATATTATAGTTAAGAAGTATTATTTTATATCTGTAAGATTTTAGCGAATAAGTATTTTGTCCATTTGATTTTGCAGGTTAAAATATTCATATTAACATGAACATGATTCTAACTAACGTGTAACCTTTAGAGTAATTCGTTTCGTTTGAAAGAAAGAGTGGGGATAAGATGAAGAGACATAGAGTGAAAATAGAGAAAATAGTTTACATAATAGTATGGAGTATCATTTTATTACTGGGTGTTAATGTCCTTGTAAAAGGAGTCTTAATCTTAGGAGATGGCAGAATCACAAAGTCGGCAAATACGATTAAAAACAAGGCGGTATCTGCTGCTGTTAATGGTATGTTAGAGTCTAGTATGCCTATATTTGATTATATCACTGATAAGGGGCAATATGAGGAAAATGGATTTCTATTAGATGCAGTATTGGTGGAATTCCCAATTAATAATTACATAGCAAAAACAGATGGAGTGATCAGGGAAAATGATATAAAAAATAGTGATACCCTTGTATTTACATATGGCAATGACATTTTATTTAACAATGAAAAATATATAGCATTAATAATGGATGGTGTGAAACGTTCAAATGCAGCAAGGTTAAGTACAGATCATGAAGAAGATAGCACAGAGAGTCATGCAGAAGTAGAAACAGGTGAAGATGCAGATACTTATGTAGATACAGATACAACTACCAAGGGTTTATTACCCTTAGATATAATCAGTGGAGAAATCTATTTGGAAGTGGAGGATGCTACAGCACCTCACGATACCCAGACTGCAATTGTAGGTACTGGTGAGTATTTTTCAGTAGAGCAACTTTTGGATAAAAGTTTTCTTTATCAAAATTTTTACATACTAGACAAGGCTACAACTTTAAATGATAAATTATTTGATGCAAAAAAACTCTTAGGTGATAATATGACCCTAAAAGCTACAAATGATAAACCGCAGATTCTAGTCTATCATACACACTCTCAAGAGGAGTTTATTGATAGCAGACCAGGAGTAGAGGGGGATACAGTGGTTGGGCTTGGAAATGTTTTGGTAGAGTATCTTGAGAATGACTATGGTTATAATGTGGTTCATGATAAGAGTCAATATGATATTATGGGCGGAGAACTGGATAGAAATTTAGCATATAATTATGCTGGTAAGGGAATCCAAAAAATCTTAAAGAAGTATCCAAGTATAGAAGTGATTATAGATATACATCGTGATGGAGCAGCTAAGCGAGTAACAAAAATAAATGGGGAAAATACAGCAAGGATCATGTTATTTAATGGTTTAAGCAGAAATACAAAAGGGGAAATTGATTACTTAGATAATGAGTATCTAGAAGACAACTTAGCCTTTAGTCTTCAACTTCAACTAAAAGGACGTGAACTATTTCCAGGGTTAATGTACAAGAATTATTTACATGCTTACCGTTATAATATGCATCTTAGAAAAAAAACAATGCTTGCTGAGGTTGGAACTGATAAGAATACAGTGGAAGAAGCAAAGAATTCCATGAAGTATCTGGCGGTAATATTACATGAAGTTTTAGAAGGAGATTCAGAAAATGAATAACTTAAAATAGATCCTGATACCTGAATAATTATGTAAATGAATTAGGAGGTATCATTATTTTGTATTTACTTAACCCCTTTATTTTGTATAGGTACAGTTAGTCTTGTAAGTGTGCCAGGTCTATGCTATAATACTACAGAAAATATCCATTTACCCAGGAGGAATATAAATGACCCCACAAAGCCATATACGCAATTTTTGCATAATCGCTCATATAGATCACGGTAAATCCACCTTAGCTGACCGTATTATTGAAAAAACTGGATTACTTACCAGTAGAGAAATGCAATCCCAAGTTCTTGATAATATGGAGCTTGAGAGAGAAAGAGGAATCACCATTAAGGCACAGACAGTTCGTACTGTCTACAAGGCTAAGGATGGAGAAGAATATATTTTTAATCTGATAGATACTCCAGGACATGTGGATTTTAATTACGAGGTATCTAGAAGCCTTGCAGCCTGCGAAGGAGCAATCCTGGTAGTAGATGCTGCGCAAGGAATTGAAGCACAGACACTTGCTAATGTATATTTAGCCCTAGATCATAACCTTGACATTATGCCAGTTATTAATAAAATAGATCTTCCAAGTGCAGAGCCTGAGAGAGTGAAAGCTGAAATAGAAGATGTGATCGGATTAGAAGCACAGGAGGCTCCACTTATTTCTGCAAAGATTGGCCTTAATATTGAAGATGTGTTAGAGCAGATTGTTACAAAGATATCAGCGCCTAATGGAGACGTTGATGCGCCGCTTAAGGCATTAATATTTGACTCTAAATATGATTCTTATAAAGGTGTTATTATATTCTGCCGTATTATGGAAGGTAGAGTAAAAAAAGGATCTGAAATTAAAATGATGGCCACTGGCGCCAAAGCTGAAGTTGTAGAACTTGGTACTTTTGGAGCAGGAGCTTTTATTCCCTGCGAAGAACTGACTGCCGGCATGGTAGGCTATATTACTGCCAGTCTTAAAAACGTGAGAGACACAAGAGTTGGAGATACAGTAACAGATGCCACGAATCCGACCAAAGAGGCACTTCCAGGGTATAAGAAGGTAAACTCTATGGTTTATTGTGGTATGTATCCAGCAGATGGAGCCAAATATCCTGATCTTAGAGATGCCCTTGAAAAATTACAGCTAAATGATGCTGCTCTTCAATTTGAACCTGAAACTTCTGCGGCTTTAGGCTTTGGTTTCCGTTGTGGTTTCCTTGGACTACTACATCTTGAAATCATTCAGGAAAGACTGGAGCGTGAATATAATTTAGACATTGTAACTACAGCACCTGGCGTTGTATACAAAGTTTATAAGACAGATGGACAGGTTTTAGAAATTACCAATCCATCCAACCTTCCTGATCCTTCTGAAATAGATTATATGGAAGAACCAATGGTAAGTGCAGAAATTATGGTTACAACAGAATTTGTAGGAAGTATTATGAGTCTATGTCAGGAAAGACGAGGAATCTATCTTGGTATGGAATATATGGAAACTACTAGAGCTTTGCTAAAATATGAACTACCTTTAAATGAAATAATCTATGACTTTTTTGATGCACTAAAATCTAAATCCAGAGGATATGCCTCTTTTGATTATGATATGAAGGGTTATGTTCAATCTGAACTTGTTAAGTTAGACATTCTTATTAACAAAGAAGAAGTGGATGCCCTGTCCTTTATTGTACACGGAGAATCCGCTTATGAACGTGGTAGAAAAATGTGTGAAAAGCTAAAAGATGAAATACCAAGACACCTTTTTGAAATTCCAATTCAGGCGGCTGTTGGAAGTAAGGTAATTGCCAGAGAAACAGTAAAAGCCATGCGTAAAGACGTACTTGCAAAATGTTACGGTGGTGATATCAGCCGTAAGAGAAAACTTCTTGAGAAGCAAAAAGAAGGTAAGAAACGTATGCGCCAGGTTGGTAATGTAGAGATACCACAGAAGGCTTTTATGAGTGTTTTGAAGCTGGATGAGAATTAAACTGGCGAGAACTTAACAACTGGATGGTGTAGTTACTTGATAAAATAAATAGTTACTGTATAAAGAAAGCCATGCTTATCATTTTATTCTTATAGTTAGAAGCCTCGTCTAAAGACTTGGTTTGATGACTATGACAATATTATGGTAAGCAGGGCTTTTGATTGTTTTACCAATTTTGTTGATATGACATCCAATAAATGGTATAATTATAGAAATAATATATAAAACAACTAGAGTATAATAGATTTATAGAATTGGGGGAAAGATATGCAAAACTTATTTATGGCATTTATTTTTGTTTTTTTGGACTTTACTGTTACATTAGGTAGCATAAAAATTGGGTTAATTCCAGACTTCGTAGGTTATCTTATTATGCTAAAAGGATTAGAAGAACTTGCACATGAGAGTACATTATTTATAAAGGTTAAGCCTTTTGTGATCGGAATGGCAGGGTATAGCGCAGTGCTATATTTGATCGATTTACTTGGTGCAACTTTATCTTTAGGTTTTTTAACCTATATACTAGCATTTATTTCTATGGCTATATCTTTATATATTTCTTATCATATAGTAATGGGTGTTTTAGAAATCGAACGTAATCATAACACACTCTTAAATGGAGATAGTTTAAAAAGCATCTGGACATTACTGGCAATTCTAAATGTTTTAACTTTCGTAACCATGTTTATTTCTGCAATTGCTTTGATTTTAATAATTATATCATTTATAATAGCAATTTGTTTCTTGGCTGCATTTGGAAAAACTAAAAACTTATATTATGAAAAAGTCAGATAAAAAGATAAAAGCCATAGTAATTTCTAAATAAAAGAGGAACTTATATCCATATCAAGTCCTGATATAGATACAAGTTCCTCTTTTATGCACATATATCACTTATAGTTTACAACTTTATGAAACGAAGAATGCCTCTATTATATAACGTTTTGGAGCAGAACCGATATAGTGAAAAGGATAGCAGGTGGTAAGAGTAAGTGTAGCTCTTGGCTTTGGCACAATAACAGTTTTATCATCCTTATCCACGATGCGAATCTTTTTGACTTTGTATGTAAAAGTATGCTCCTTGGTTGTGACGATAAGCAGATCCCCTTTTTCTAACAGATCTAAATTGCGAAATACGGTATCTCTATGCCCAGAGAGAACAGAGTTATCTTTTTCACCAGGTAGGACACTATTACTATAATGACCTACGCCATTTTTTAGATCTTCCTCAGTGGTGCCCTCATAGATGGGGAGAGTAATGTCTAAGACAGGGATGGATAATGTGGCAAATTCCTCGCCCTTTGCTGGAGGGGGAGAATATAATTCATCTGCGTGGGCGTTTGTAACCGTATCCCAAAGAGTATCTGTTAGTGTCTCTGTAATCAGACCAGTAAGAGTATCTCTGGGAGAATTTGTAACAATATCTGTCATTGAACCGAACGGACTAACGAAAGGAATTATGAAAATATCTTTGTTAACAGTCCCATTTTTATTCATAGAAGTTGTGGTATCAAGTGTAGATTCAGAGTAAGATTTCCCGATTTGGTGAGCTATAAGTAAAGTATACATATTAGGAATAAAAAACCTTAATCCTAGCAGTAAAAAAATCACTGCTAGGACAAGATGTTTTACAATTTTTTTATTTTGCTGAAGGATTTTTAATTTTATCATTATATAAGACTTTAGTCTTCCAGATGGCAAGAGAACCGCCCAGCATGAGAATGATACCAATGAAAGCCATAGAAGCATTATTTGTTGCTGTATCTGGAAGATCTCCTCCTTTAACTGTTTCATTCGTATTCGGTTTATTATCAGGTACGATAGTTTCAGCATTATCAATTACTTCTTCAATATTATCAAGAGAATCTGTAAAATCTCCTCCAAATTCAGAGAGGATAGATTGTAATGCTTCTTCTGTTAAGGATAGATCTAGAAGTAACTTCCCATTTGTATTCTTAAGTACCAATAGAAAGGCATTATCACCTAGTTCTGTAATATTAAGTAAATCTTCAAAAGCTAAAGGTGTTTTATGGCCATTGTCAATAATATAAAATTCTAGTTTAAGTGAAAGAATAGAGAAAAGTTCATGAAATATAGCTTGGAACTCCTCTAATTGTTCGGCTGTTGGTATTTCTGAAAGTTCAGATTCAGCAAAGGCTGATAAATTCTCTAGTAATTCAAGATATCTTGCGGCTACAATAGGATCACTTAAAGATTCTTCCAATGAGGATAAATGTTCTTCTAAGTTCTTTATTTCTGTTTCGTCAATACCTAGTGCTTCCATCAATAGAGCTAAATCTTCAGCGTATGAATCATCGAAGTCGGTAGTAAAATCTCCATTATTCCATACAAAAAGTTCTAAATCATACATATATATATATTTATCTATACTTTCGTCATTTGCAGCTAGAAGATCAAGTAGTGCTTCTTTTGAAAGACCATAATTCTCTTCAAAATAACTAAGATTACTTAAGTCGGCTTTGATGACATCGCCCATAAGTTCCTTTAATTTTTCTACTGATTCAAAATCTTCTAAAGGATATTCATAGGAGTCACATAACTGAACCAAATCATCTCTTGTGACCTCAAAACCTCTTATTTCACTTATTTCTATAAGGTATAGAGCTAGGTTGGCTTCAAAATCACCTTCTTGTGTTACATCATCTGCAGTATAAAAATATAGAGCATAACTTAATTCATCTACAAATAGATAATCATCAATTGTTTCACCATATTCTTGTAATAATGTATCAAGACCAGCCTTATCAAGCGAATAAATCTCATAAATACCATTTAAATTACTATAATCACTTTTAATCACTTCGCCTAAGGTTTCTTCAAGTTCAGCAACTGTATCAAAGTCGTCTAAACTTATATCATAAGCAGATAAAGTATAATCTAAATCATCTTTCGTTACGTTAAAGCCCCTCGCTTCACTGATTTTGCTTAAATAGCTCTTAAGATCTTCGTCAAAAGTATTTGCTGCCATTACCGTTTGTGGTAAGAAGCTAACCATCATTACAAGTAAAAACAGAAAGGAAAATAGTTTTTTTGTCTGTCTTTTCATTTGTTTCTCCCTTATTAATAATTTTTAATCAATGTACATTTATTTACATTGTGAAAAAAGTATATAATAAAAAAGAATGGTGTCAGTCAATACATCTTATTATATACTAGTACTTTAGTAGGGGGGCACCCGTACAAAGCAGAGTTTTACATAGTAGTTACCTGTAAAGTAGTATACCTACATGTTAGCACTGGTTAAGTATATTATATAAGGTAATGAAATGCTACTGGTGTATAGTGCTATAAAAGGAAAAAATAGTATAGCAAGGAAATTTATATAGGGATTGAAGGAAAAAAATATTTGTAATACAATAATGTAGAATTTGAATTTTTATAACAGTATTTTCTTATATATAATCTGAAAATGATTCATTTTTTATAAAATAGAGAGTTGATATAACTTTAAAAGTTTTCATATTTGTAGAAAACCAGCTATTTTCTAGTTGTAAGAAGATATAAAGAATAGTAATAAGGAAAGGAATTGATTCCATGACGATAGATAAAGATAGATATTTAAGTAATGATAGGAAAAAGCCAGTAATGATTTATATCCATATTCCCTTTTGTGATAAAAAGTGTGATTACTGTGACTTTTTATCTGGTCCTGCCAGTCTTTTAATGAAGGAGAAGTATGTTGAAAAATTAATAGAGGAAATAAAAAGTCATACAGGTAAGATGGAAGAATACCAAGTAACATCTATATTTATTGGAGGTGGTACGCCCTCTAGTTTACCCGTGAATGACATCAGTAGAATTATGGATGCCTTAGCAAAAACATTTTATCCCTCACAAGACACAAAGTATATGGAAATAACCATAGAGGTAAATCCTGGGACCGTAAACAAAGAAAAACTAATGGAATATAAGGCAGCTGGTATAAATAGATTAAGTTTGGGTCTACAATCTACAGATAACAAAGAGTTGAAAAAACTTGGTAGAATTCATACCTATGAGACCTTTTTAGAAAACTATAAATTAGCTAGAGAAATCGGTTTTAGTAATATAAATATAGACTTGATGTCTGGACTGCCGGGACAAAAAGTCCAGGATTGGATCATTACACTAGAAAGGATAACAGCACTAAAACCAGAGCATATCTCAGCCTATAGCTTAATTATTGAAGAAGGTACTCCGTTTTTTGAACGTTATGGACTAGAATATAATAATGAGGAAACTGATCGGATAATTTATTCTAAAACAAAAGAATATTTTAAGGCGAAGGGATACAATAGGTATGAGATTTCTAATTATGCGAAAGAGAATTATGAATGTAGGCATAATATAGGGTATTGGACAGGAATAGAATATCTGGGATTGGGTCTTGGCTCTTCTTCTTTATTAAATGGAGTTAGATATAAGAATGAGTCAGATTTAAACAAGTATATTGATCTTACATCTGATTTTAAAGGGTTAATTACAGAAAGTTTGCCCTTGAGTAAAAAAGATAAAATGGAAGAGTTTATGTTCTTAGGGTTAAGAATGACAAAGGGTATTAGTAAATTAAGATTTTTAGAAGAGTTTGGACA
>JBKEAO010000092.1:0-40775 GCA_047972335.1 Anaerocolumna sp.
TTATAGTGTAAAGTTGCTTACATTCTTTATGTTAAATTAGTAATATTATGATAAAATATTATGTCAAAAAAAATAAAAAATAATTTTAAAAAAGTTGTTGACTTTTATATTTACCTGTTATATAATATATCTTGCGTCACGGAAGACAAAACAAAACAAAAAAATACGGGGTGTGGCTCAGCTTGGCTAGAGCGCTTGATTTGGGATCAAGAGGTCGCAGGTTCGAATCCTGTCACCCCGACTAACCTTAGCATGAATGAATGTTTCTAAGGATGTTGGTTAAACTTAACTTATAAGGTGGACAACTTAATTTGCGGGTGTAGTTCAATGGTAGAACACTAGCCTTCCAAGCTAGATACGTGGGTTCGATTCCCATCACCCGCTTGATGTAATTACATACATCAGAAGTGTGCTAGTAGCTCAGTTGGATAGAGCAATGGCCTTCTAAGCCATGTGTCGGGGGTTCGAATCCCTTCTGGCACGTTTTTTATCTCAAACGATAATTATTAGAAATGATTGAATGGATAAAACGTTTAAGTTTATACGGTGGGTATAGCGCAGTTGGTTAGCGCGCCAGATTGTGGCTCTGGAGGCCAAGGGTTCAAATCCCTTTATCCACCTTGGTATTTATACCATTGGGCTGTCGCCAAGCGGTAAGGCACAGGACTTTGACTCCTGCAGTCGCTGGTTCGAATCCAGCTAGCCCAGTCAACTTTTAAAAGGTTGAGCATTGATCTTTTGATCAAATGGGATATTAGCTCAGTTGGTAGAGCACTTGACTTTTAATCAAGGTGTCCGGGGTTCGAATCCCCGATGTCTCATTTAGTTACACTATCCGCGGATGTGGCGGAATTGGCAGACGCGCTAGACTTAGGATCTAGTGGGATACCGTGGGGGTTCGAGTCCCTTCATCCGCATTAATGTGTTTCATAAAAATGTAGCCAGTTTATTGGCTACATTTTTTATTGCCTGAAATTAATTAAATTAATGTGATTGCTTTAGTACAACTGTCTTAGTCCTTTTACCGCTATCTTTTGCAACTGCCAAATAAAACATTTTAATTTTTATTTTATTCTCCTTATATAAATCCATACTTTTGTAGAGGTCTTTATAATAATTGAACAAAAAGCGTTTGGTTTTGACGGTCTGCCTTAAATTAATTTGAGTAGATACAATGCTTCCTTTTGTTTTAACATAATAATATGTAGGTTTTCTGACCACGCTAACGTTATTTATGTATTGTAAGTATTCAAGATTAAATAAGAAATCTTCACACCAATTTAAATCGCTAGAACATCTAATGCCATTATTCATAATGATATCCCTGCGATAGAATTTATTCCACATAACACCATAATAAAAGTTAGCTGGTGCTTTCATCATATACTCAGCAAAAATCTTGCGGTTAATCACGGATTCATTTGAGATGTGGCCTTTTCGATAAATATTATGGCCCACAACACGATAAAAATCTGTTATGATCAATTCACATTTGTTGATACATGCAGCATTTACAAAAGTTTCTATTGCATCCTTTACGAGCCAATCATCACTATCAACAAATTGTAGATAATCACCTTTGGCCAATGCAATTCCCGTATTTCTAGTATTGGATACACCGGAGTTTTTTTTATTAATTAAACAAAACCGGTGATCACTTCGTGCAAATTTATCAAGGACTTCTAGACTATGATCTCTACTTCCGTCATTGATCATGAGTACCTCGAAGTTTTTATATGTTTGATTTCGAATACTGGTTAAGCATCGCTCTATAGTTTGCTCGGCATTGTAAACGGGTATGATTATACTAACCATTGGATCGCTCATAGTCATCACCTTTCTTTCAAGAATATTTCTGTTTGTAATGTAATTAATAATTCATAGTATATCATAATTTAGTGTTATTAAGATATTACTTTTTATGGTATAGTTTGGATCAGACTGTCTAATTCATAGAATTTGATCGAGCTGAATAGTAACATTTTATGTTTTAGAAGAAGATTTCATGATTGACATGGATAAAGTTATCATTTATTATTATCATTACCAGTAAGAAAATGATTTATTGTGGGAGATATTAAAAGAGATATTAAAAGAGATATTAGAGAAGTAATTTGAAGATAACTAAGTTAGAGAACTGTAAAGAAGTTAGGTAGGCATATGCATATACCACAAATAATAGTCTAGGACATCTTTCGATGAAGAAAAGACGATTATTTGTGGTTTTTTTATTTAAAGTAAGGTAGTTGAATTAGATATTGATTTGAATATAAGAAAGAGCGCAATGGATATATAGTTGTTATGATCGTCATTGCATTAGATATTGATCTGCATATAAGAAAGAGGTAATGTATGGATAGTTTAAAAATATTTGCGTTAAAAGGTGATTTGGTTTTTTCTGAATCTTCTCATAAATTAGTTACAATTCCAGGTGGATATGTTGTTTGTAAAGATGGAAAAGTTGAAGGAACGTATCATGAATTACCAGATTGTTTTCATGGAATTCAAGTTTTTGATTATGGACACAAACTAATTCTGCCTGGACTTGTGGATTTGCATACCCATGCCCCCCAATATGCTTTTGTTGGATTGGGTATGGATCTAGAGCTTATTGACTGGCTCAATGAAAACACATTTCCAGAAGAAGCGAAGTATATAGACTTAGATTATGCTAAGTTGGCTTATGATATATTTACAAGTGATTTAAGAAAAAGTGCCACTACTAGGGCTTGTATATTTGGAACCGTCCACAAGGAGGGTACACTACTGCTTATGGACTTGTTGGAGAAAACAGGGTTAAAAAGTTTCGTTGGAAAAGTAAATATGGATAGGAACTGTCCGGATACCATTAGGGAAGATAAAGATAAATCTATCAAAGATACCTCTTGGTGGATTGAAAAAACCATAGGAGCATATAAGAATACAAAACCTATTTTAACACCTAGATTCATTCCTTCTTGCAGTGATCAGTTATTGGAGGATTTATCTGTTTTGCAAAAGAAGTATGAGCTTCCTTTACAATCTCATTTATCAGAAAATTTATCAGAAATTGATTGGGTTAGAGATTTATGTAAGGATACTAGGCATTATGGAGAGGCTTATAACCGTTTTGACCTATTTGGAGGAAATGTACCTACAATTATGGCACACTGTGTCCATAGTAGTGATGAGGAAGTTAGGCTGATGAAAGAAAAGCATGTATTTATAGCACATTGTCCGGACTCTAATACCAATTTGTCTTCAGGTATTGCACCGGTCAGAAAATATCTGGATTTAAATATTCCAATGGGACTTGGTACGGATATGGCAGCAGGGCATACCAATTCTATATTTAAGACAATGATTTCTGCAATACAAGTATCGAAATTAAGGTGGAGACTAGTGGACGATAGCTTAAAACCACTAAATATTACGGAGGCTTTTTATCTAGCAACACTAGGTGGAGGGCAATTTTTTGGAAAGTGTGGAAGTTTTATGGAAGGCTATGAGTTAGATGCAATTGTTATAGAGGATGAAACGATAAGACACTCTCAGCCTCTAAGTCTAATAGATAGATTTGAACGTGCAATTTACTTATCCCAGGATCAACATATCATACATAAGTATGTGGCAGGGGAGCAGATATTTTAAATGTTAATTATTATTTATCCCACAGAGTATTTATAAAAAGAGTCTTTATCCCAAGGAGTATTTGGTCTAAAGAACTTTTAGCAACTGAAAAGTCTTCTTAAGAACCTTTTTGAGTTTATTATAAAAAAGGGTTGAAAAATTTGAGTATTCCTATAAAATCTATATATAAGAATTTTTGGATAAGTAATTAGATGGGAGAAGGTAATGAGAATAAAGAACATTGAAGATAAACCCGAGGAAAAAATACTAGAAGCTGCATTGGATGTAGTAGTTGAGAATACCATATGTGGAACTAGGATGCACCTGATTGCAGAACGTGCGGGAATGGTTCAGTCTAATCTACATTATTACTATAAAACAAAACAAGATTTGATGCTTGCTGTACAAAAAAAGGTGTTGAAAAAGTGTTTGGAGATTAGAGATAACTATAGGGTAAATGCAGCAGATACTTTAGAAGGGCAGTTAGATGTTTTTATTCATCAAAAACTTGAGTTTATAATAAAAGAAAAGAAGTATGATTATGCAGAAATAGATTTTTGGGTCCAAGGACATATTAATGAAGAGATGCAAGAAGGATTTGCAGACTCTTTTGAGGGGTGGAGAGAAGAAATTGGAAATATTCTTGACCAATATGCACCTGCATTAGATAAGTACAAAAGAGAATATATGCCTTATTTCATAGTATCAACTTTGGAGGGGGCATCTGTGCAGTATTTGATTAAAGAAGGCAGATTTGATATAGAGGAATATTTTAAGTTTTGTAAAGACATTATTTTAAAAACCATACAAGAGTGACTAGAAGGAAGTGAATGACGTGAAAACAATAAAAACGGTAGATGCAGTGGGGCATGTCTTGTGTCATGATATCACTCAAATTATTAAAGGGCAGAAAGATGATGCAATTTTTCGTAAGGGGCATATTGTGACTAAGGAAGATATTCCAGTACTACTGTCTATAGGGAAAGAAAATCTTTATGTGTGGGAAAAGGCAGAAGGTATGCTCCATGAAAATGAAGCCGCCGAAATCTTATATCAGGTTTGCAAGAATAAATATATGAGCCCGACTGACGTGAAAGAAGGCAAAATTAGTATTGTTGCAGAAGCAGAGGGTTTGCTTAAAATAGATAAAAAAAGATTATATGAAATGAATGCAATGGGTGAGATCATTATCGCTACTATTCATGGCAACCAACCTGTTAAAAAGGGTGATATCCTTGCTGGGACAAGAGTGGTTCCTTTGGTGATTGCAGCCGAGAAGATGGAGCAGGTTAAAGCGATCTGGAATCAGGTTCCTCTTTTTGAAATACTTCCTTTTACCAGAAAAAAGGGTGCAATTATTACCACTGGAAGTGAAGTGTATTATGGACGAATTAAAGATACTTTTGGTCCAGTTATTCGAGATAAGGTTTCTGAATATGGCGTTGAGATTATTAGCCAGTCTATTTTAAACGACGAGGCTGATAAAATCACCGAAGGGATTATAAAGGCCATTGAAGAAGGGGCTGAGATTGTATTTTGCACTGGCGGGATGAGTGTTGACCCAGATGATACGACTCCTAGTGCTATCAAAAATACAGGAGCAAGAGTTGTTACCTATGGGGCACCTGTTCTTCCTGGTGCTATGTTTTTGTTGGCATACTACAATGATATACCTATTCTTGGTCTGCCTGGATGTGTTATGTATGCGAAAAGGACTATATTTGACCTTATCCTACCTAGAGTTTTGGGAAATGACTTAATTACCAATGGGGATATTGCTGAGCTAGGACATGGTGGATTGTGTTTAAATTGCAAAGTATGTACTTTTCCTAATTGTGGATTTGGCAAATAAATGCACTAGTTTAAAAGTTTACCTAAAGGAGGCCTTTATGAAAATATTCGAGGAACTGGTTCGTGAACTTTTGGGTAATAGGGAAAAAGTACTGGTTACTCATCTAAAGAGTCAGAGAGGCATGGTTGATAGGGATTTAATTCGTTACCTGACAGACTATCCTAATGTAGATATACAAAGAGAAGATAAGCAAAGAGAAGATATACAAAGAGAAGATATACAAAGAGAAGATATACAAAAGGAAGATAAGCAAAAAGATGATACTCATATTTTATCAAAATATAAGATTGAGGATACGGGAGATATTTATATAAATGAGCCTTTTTTTCCGAAGGAGAGGCTTATTATTTTAGGTGGGGGTCATATTGCCCTGCCTTTATCTGAATTTGCGGCAAAGACTGGATTCTATGTAGTGATTGGAGATGATAGACCAATTTTTGCTAATAAACAGAGATTTCCCTTTGCAAAGGAAGTATATCGTGATAGTTTTGAGAATATTATCAATCAAGTCAATGTAACAAAGAGTGATTATATTGTCATAATTACAAGAGGACATCGCCATGACATGGATTGTCTAAGACAGTTACTTAGCGGGGAAGAATCCAAATATCTTGGTATGATTGGATCAAGAAGAAGAGTTAAGGCGGTATTAGAGATCTTGGAAGAGGAAGGGTATGAGAAGACACGACTTGAGCAGATCTGTACACCAATCGGTCTTTCCATTGGAGCAGCTACACCAGAAGAAATTAGCATTTCTATTTTGGCTGAACTAATTCTTTGCAAAAGAGGCACGGATAAGGGGAGCCATATATTATTTAAGCAGGGAGATGTGGATTTTTATGTGCTAGAGATCCTTGCAAAATCTAAGGAACCTATGTGCCTTGTAACAGTTATTGATACAAAGGGTTCAACACCAAGAGGGGTTGGCGCAAAGATGGTAGTATATCCGACAGGGCATGTTAAGGGAAGTATTGGTGGAGGCTGTAGTGAAGCAGAGGTGATTCATAGAGCTGTGAAAATGATTGGAACTAAGAGTTATGAAGTGTTTACAATTGATATGACTGGAGATGTAGCAGAATCTGAAGGAATGGTTTGTGGGGGCATTATGGAGGTATTAATAGAAGATTTTTAAAAAGCAATTGACATATAATTTTACCAATGCTAGACTTATAGATTATATTGACTCATAGGCGAGATATGTTACTTTTGTAATATGTTTCGCTTTTTTTAAATACAGTTTTAGATTGACTAATCAATCTAAAACTGTTATAAAAAGTATAATTTATGTATGTTGGACGCTAGTTTGGTATAAATAATATAGTATAAATAATATGGGAAGGTGTGAAAAGATGGATATAGGGATACTTGGTGGTAAGGTTTATGTGGAAGGGAAATTTTATGAAGAGAATGTATATATTAAAAATGGTAAAGTAGATACGATTACGAAAAGCTTTTTGCCCTGTAAGAAAGAGTTTGATGCAAAGAATAAGCTTGTTCTTCCAGGATTTATTGATCCACATACCCATTTTCACCTCACTGTTGGAGAGAATACCTCAAAGGATAATTTTTATGATGGTTCCATTCAAGGTGCTTTAGGTGGAGTTACTACGTATATTGATTTTTTAGATCCTATTAAAGAAGCGAATCAATTTCATAAGGCATTTGAGAATCGACTTTCTTTGGCAGATAAAAGTGTTACGGATTATAGCTTTCACACTACGATTGGAAACCCTAAAGATGAAGCTGCTAAATTATTAATGGTTGGCCAAAGTGTGGGCATTCCTTCTTTGAAACTATTTACTACCTATTCTAGTTCAGACAGAAGAACCTATGATTATTATATAGATGATTTATTAAAGGTTTCTAAGGAGTTACGAAGTAGAATCGTAATACATGCAGAGAATGATCATATGGTAAAGACGGATGCGGACATTTTTATTAAAGATCACGAAAAGTCAAGGCCTGTTTTAAGTGAGAGAACAGAGGTTTTAAAGTTGGCCGAGATGGCAAAAGAGCGAGATGGCTTATTATATTTTGTTCATATCAGTGCTGGCAGTACGGTGGAGAGTCTTTTGGAACAATATAACCCACAGCTTATAAATGGTACTATTTTATTAGAGAGCTGCCCTCATTACTTTTTATTAAATAGTCAGTTGTATGAAACCATGCATGGGTACAAATACACCATGACACCACCTCTTAGAGAAGAAAGGGAAAGACAGATTATAGGAAAGCATTTACAACATTTTAATGTAATTGCAACAGATCATTGCCCATTTTCCTTTGCTCTTAAAAACAGAGAATATACATCTTTGATTCCAATGGGGGTGGGCTCGATCCGTTATTCTTTTGTTTCAATGTTTCGTCAGTTTGGAAGAAGCATTATTCCTAAATTTACAGAGGGTCCTGCAAAGGCTTATGGTTTATATCCGAGAAAGGGTAATCTTATGCCGGGTGCAGACGGGGATGTGGTTATTTTTGATGAAGATATAGTAGATGTTATAGAGGATATGGAATCAATTTATGATGGTATGGAGGTGAAGGGGAAAATTATAGATGTATTTTTAAGAGGAAAGCAAATTGTTAGTGAGGGAAATTTTCTTGGTAGCAGGGGAGAATTTTTGAAAAGATATATAACTCTTGATTGATTACAGGATAAGAAATAATATAAAAGAATTAAAATAAAAGAATTAAAATAAAAGAAATAAAATAAAAGAGATAAATAAAATGAAATAAAAGAAGTTAAATGATTATAAGAGTAAAGTAGATATAAGACAATTATAGGAGTGAAGAAGTGAAGATATAAAGTAAAGATAGATATTGGAGTTTGAAAGATAAATGTATATACATGTATTAGCATAAGAAAAGGAGGGGAAAGATGCTGTTAGTTGGCAATGGAGTGCTTATAACTAGGGATGATAAGAATACATTCCTTAAAAGTGGCGCTGTGTGTATAGAGGATGATAGAATTATTGAAGTTGGGGACTATAGGGAACTGGCAGAAAAATATGTAGAAGCAGAATTTATTGATGCTAAGGGTAAAGTCATTATGCCAGGCCTCATTAATACACACAATCATATTTATAGTGCCTTTGCAAGAGGTATGTCTATACCAGGTAATGAGCCTAAGAATTTTCTTGATATCTTAGAAGGTACATGGTGGAGGCTTGACAGGAAACTTACCTTAGAACAGATTTTACTCAGCGCTAAAATCACCTATATGGACTGTATCAAAAAGGGTGTAACTACAGTTTTTGATCATCATGCAAGTTATGGACATATTGAGGGAAGTTTGTTTGAAATTGCTCAGGCAGCAAAGGAGGCAGGTGTTAGAACTTGTTTATCTTATGAAGTATCAGATAGAGACGGTGTAAAGAAAATGGAGGCAGCAGTCGCAGAGAATACGGATTTTTTAGAGTATAGTTTAAAAGATAATTCTGACATGTTAAAGGCTATGATAGGATTACATGCCTCTTTTACATTAAGTGATGCTACCCTTAATCTATGTGTCAATAAAAATCAAGGTAGAGCAGGGTTTCATATACATGTAGCAGAGGCATGGAATGATGAAAAACATTGCAGAGAGAATTATGGAATGTCTATTGTAGAGAGACTGGGGCGAAGAGATATTTTAGGGTCAAAGACAATAGCTGCTCACTGTGTTTATATAAATGAAAAGGATATGGAGCTACTGAATAAAACCAATACTATGGTTGTTCATAATCCCCAGTCTAATATGGGTAATGGGGTAGGCGTGCCAAAGATTCTTTCTATGATTGAAAAAAATATAATCCTTGGACTAGGCACCGATGGATATACCAATGATATGTTAGAGTCTATGAAGGCTGCAAATGCTTTGCATAAGCATGAAATGAGAAATCCTTCTGCCGCTTGGAGTGAAATACCTCAGATGTTATTTTATAACAATAAAGTGATAGGGGAAAGAACATTTCAAACCTCTATTGGAACTTTAGAAGAGGGAGCTAAGGCAGATGTTATTGTAGTTGATTATAAACCCTATACGCCTATGAATAGGGAAAATGTAAACAGCCATATTCTTTTTGGAATGAACGGGAGTGATACAGTAACTACAATTATCAATGGAAAGATTGTAATGGAGGATAAAAAGCTAACGCTTCTCAATGAGGAGGCGGTCATAGAGGACTGTAAAGTAGAAGCTTACAAGTTGTGGAAGTCCTTGGGGATATAAAAAGACATAGTATTAGAATGGAATTAGGAAAGGAAATAATAATGAGCGATCAAATGCAGCAACTATCTTTTAAAGAGTTACTCCTTCATAGCGTTAAGGAATATAGAAAAAATAAAAGTCTTTACTATGTTCCTGTTATGTTGCCTCCTGAAAATGTGGCAAAGGATGTATGGATTGGACCTGCCGCAGGGCCTCATACCCAATTAGCACAAAATATTCTAGCAGCTTATGCTGGAGGTGGACGTTATTTTGAGTTAAAGACGGTTCAAGTTTTAGACGGTAAAGACCTAGGCATTATAAAGCCATGTATTTTCGTTTCGGACGAAGCTTATAATACAGAGTGGTCCTCTGAATTAACAGCCTATAAGGCTTTAGAGGAGTACGTAAAAGCTTGGATTTTACTGAAACTTTTGGTGAAAGAGTTCTCATTGGGAGATGTAAATGGCTTTGTATTTAATATGAGTGTTGGCTATAATTTAGAGGGAATTAAGTCAGAAAAGATTGATTATTTTATAGAGAGTATGAAAGAGGCCAAAGATACATCTATTTTTAAGCAATGTATTGAAGATACCCTTGACTTGATGGATATATTTCATGTTGTTACAAAAGAAGATATTATTGGCATGGATTCATGTATCAGCAATACAATTACATTGTCAACTATGCATGGATGTCCTGCAGAGGAAATAGAAGAAATCACGCATTATCTCTTAGCGAAAAAACAGGTGAACACTTATCTAAAATGTAATCCTACCCTGTTAGGAGAAAATGAAATTAAGAGTATTTTAGAGAAAATGGGGTATGGGTATATTGAATTTTCCTCAGAAATATTTCATCAAGATATTAGTTTGGATCGGGTAGTGGAATTGATTTCTAAGCTTTATCAAGTAGGAAAAGAAAATCAACGGGTATTTGGTATTAAGTTAACCAATACTTTTCCAGTTAAAATAAAAAACAGGGAATTACCAGGTGAAGGAATGTACATGTCAGGTCCCCCGCTTTATTTACTATCTATTAGTGTTGCGGCGAAATTAAGTCAGGTAATCCATAAAGAAATTCCGATATCTTATTCTGGTGGTGCAGATGAGAAAAATATTAGTGATATTTTGGATACGGGAATTCATCCAGTTACTGTATCTACCCTGTTACTAAAAAGAGGGGGGTACAAAAACCTTTCTATATTAAATAAGGTTATTATGAATAGAGAGATAAAAAGTCAGGGGCATATTGACGGGGATAAGTTGGTTAGTTTGTGGAATAAAGCACTCAAGGATAGTAATTATTATAAACCTAAGAATAAACAGCTTTTAAAGCCTTCCATAGACTATACTTCCTATTGTGCAAAATGTAATTCTTGTATAGATGTCTGTCCTAATAGAGCTAATTTTCCCCTAACTTATAGAGAAGAGAAAATGGTCCTTCATAAAGATGGGCTATGTAATGAATGTGGTAATTGCACTTGTTTTTGTATCGTAGGGCATGTTCCTTATAAAGAAAAGTTTACTCTTTTTGATAGTATAGAGAGTTTTTGTGATAGTGATAATTCCGGAGCTTTTAAAAAGGCGGGTCACTATATTCTTAGGGTTAAGGATAAAATTTACGAAGGTAAACGTGACGAACTTAACATGGTTACAGGGGATATTTTAAAGGTACTAGATGGCATAGAAACAATGGAGCATAACAATATAACCAATTTGCTTGTGCAGCATTAGAGGGTGTAAAAGAAAATCATTGATTGAAAGGTTGACATAGTTAATTCTTTTACAGATCCTAATATGTGGCAATATTACGGGAAAGTTGAAAAAGGAAAGGGTATCAATATGAGCTTTGAATTAGTACAGTATGAAAGAATGAAAAAGGATACGTCTTTAAAATATTTGGGATTGGACACTGCTAAAAAAGTGCATAAATTTCATCAAAGTTTTGAACTTTATAAAGAAACACCTTTGGTGGACTTACAGGTTCTATCCAAGGAGCTTGGTATAAAGGGAATTTTTGTTAAGGATGAATCTTACCGCTTTGGATTAAATGCATTTAAGGTCCTTGGTGGCAGTTATGCAATTGGTAATTATATTGCTCATTTACTTGGGAAAGACATTAGTGAACTGACCTATGGAGAAATGATCTCTGAGGAAGTAAAGAAAAAAATAGGTGAAATCACTTTTATTTCTGCTACTGATGGCAATCATGGAAGAGGTGTTGCGTGGACTGCTAATCAATTAAAACAGAAATCTGTTATCTATATGCCAAAGGGAAGTGCAATAGAAAGATTGGATAATATTCGATTAGAAGGTGCCAAGGCTTGCATTACGGAATTTAATTATGATGATGCTGTAAGGTTAGCAAATAAGCATGCCAAAGAAAATGGATGGGTTTTAGTGCAAGATACTGCTTGGGAGGGATATGAAGATATACCGACCTGGATTATGCAAGGCTATATGACTATGGCCTATGAGGCATATTTACAGTTAAGAGAAATAAAGCCTACACATATATATGTGCAAGCAGGAGTTGGTTCCTTGGCTGGGGCTGTGCAGGGATTCTTTGCTGATGTTTATGGAGAGGATAGACCTGTAACAACAGTAGTAGAGCCTAATGAGGCAGCTTGTATTTTCAAAACGGCCAAAGCAAAGGACGGCAAAATACATACTGTAACAGGAGATATGAAAACAATTATGGCAGGACTTGCTTGTGGTGAACCAACTACCGTGGGGTGGGAAGTGTTAAAAAATTATGCGGATAATTTTATATCCTGTCCAGACTACGTTGCAGCACAAGGTATGAGAGTCCTTGGAAATCCAATGACTGGAGATGAGAAAATTATATCTGGTGAGAGTGGTGCAGCAGGCTTTGGATTGGTATATGAAATATTAACAAATGATAAGTTAAAGTGGATGAAAGAAAAATTGAAATTAGATGAAAACTCTGTAATACTATTTTTTAATAGTGAAGGGGATACGGACAAAGAAAACTATAGAAAGATTGTCTGGGATGGATTATATCCACGTGAATAAAGGGCGCTACATTAACTTTTGGAAGTTTTAATAACAAATTGATTGGAGGTATGTTATGTTACATGAAGAAGGAGAAGAACAGGTAATTCAATTTTGCCAAGCATTAATCAAGGAGAAAAGTTATTCTGGTGAGGAAAATGGTGTAAGTAATAGATTGAGAGATTTCTTTTATAGAAATGGATTTGATGAGGTAATAGTTGATAAGTACGGCAATACAATAGGTATCCTAAAGGGTAGTAAGCCTGGTAAGAAGATTTTATTTGATGGACATATGGACACGGTGCCTGTTGGTAATGAGAAGGACTGGACATATCCTCCTTTTGGCGCAGAGATACATGATGGTAAAATCTATGGTAGAGGGACCTCAGATATGAAGGGGGCTATTGCTGCGATGGCGTGTGCGGCAGCTCATTATGCTAAGGATATGGAGAAGAATTTTGCTGGTGAAATATATGTGGCAGGGGTGGTCCATGAAGAATGTTTTGAGGGAGTTGCTGCAAGAAATATCAGTACATTGGTAAAGCCTGATTATGTAGTTATTGGTGAAGCCTCTGATCTTAATATAAAGATAGGACAAAGAGGAAGAGCAGAGATTCAAGTAGAGACCTTTGGCATACCTGCACATTCAGCGAATCCAGAAAGAGGTATCAATGCAGTATACAAAATGGCAAAAGTGATTGAGGCTATCAAGAGATTGGTGCCAAGTAACCATCCTGTACTGGGTAAAGGCATTCTAGAATTAACGGATATTAAATCGAGTCCATATCCAGGAGCAAGTGTAGTTCCTGAATATTGCCGTGCTACATATGATAGAAGACTTTTAGTAGGAGAGACAAAGGAGAGCGTATTAAAACCATTAGAAGATTTGTTAGAGAGTCTATGTAATGAAGATCAGGATTTAAAAGTAAAGGTTTCCTATGCAGCAGGTAAGGAAAAATGTTTTACAAAAGAAATGATTGAAGGGGAAAGATTTTTCCCAGGATGGCTTTTTGATAGAGAAGAGGAGTATATAGTAAAGATTAAGAGTGAATTAGAGGAAATGGGATTTAAGCCTTTGATTACCCAGTATAATTTTTGCACCAATGGCAGTCATTATGCAGGGGAAGAAGGGATTAAGACCATAGGAATGGGGCCATCCAAAGAAAACTTAGCACATACCATCAATGAATATATTGAAATTAAACAGTTAACAGGTGCTACAAAAGCATATTATGGGATTATGAAGGCTTTACTGGTATAGGTGGGGCTAGAAAGTTAGCCTTGGAAAGGCAGTCTTGAAATGCAGTCTTGGAAAGGCAGGGTATTGATATGAGAATACTAATAAAAGGGGCAACAATTGTAGATGGTAGTTTGGCACCTGCTTATGTAGGAAACATTATATTAGAAAATGAATCTATTGTAGAAGTACAAAGGAAAATAGAATCTGAGAGTGGAATGGCAGACGGGAAAGCACAAGAACTAGGCAGCTTTGATGAAATCATTGATTGTACAGGACTGGTAGCATCACCTGGGTTTATTGATACCCATAGCCATAGTGATCTAAAGGTACTCATTGAACCAGAGATTCTTCCTAAAGTAATGCAAGGTATTACAACAGAAGTGTTAGGGCAGGATGGAATATCTATGGCACCTTTGCCAAAACAATATATTGATTCTTGGAGAAAGAACCTTGCTGGACTTGATGGAGAAAGTGATGAAATAGATTGGGAGTATGAGAATACTTCCCATTATTTAAATATGATTGAAAAGGTAGGACCAGGCATCAATGAATCCTATCTTTTGCCTCATGGTAATGTCAGAATGGAGGCTATGGGATTAGCAGATAGGCAGCCTACTGCCGATGAAATAAAACTGATGTGTGACATTACCAGAAGGGAAATGAAAGCTGGCTGTCTTGGATTATCCACAGGACTTATTTACACACCTTGTGCCTATGCAAGGACGCAGGAAATAATTGAACTTTGTAAAGTAGTTGCAGAATTTAATGGTGTTTTTGTTGTTCATCAAAGAAGTGAGGCGGATACTATTATTTCTTCTATGGAAGAAATCATTGAGATTGGAAGAAAATCAGGGGTAAAAATTCACTACTCTCATTTTAAAGTGTGTGGTTTGGACAATCAGGATAAATTAGAGGATATGTTAAAGATTCTAGATCATGCAAAAGAAGAGGGGATAATGGTATCCTTAGACCAATATCCTTACGTAGCAGGAAGCACCATGTTAGGAATCATTCTTCCACCTTGGGCCCATGATGGCGGAACCAATGAATTAATGAAACGCCTACAAAATAATAAATTAAGAGAGAGAATGAAAGAAGATATAGAAAAGGGCCTAGAGGGTTGGGATAACTTTGTCCAATTCGCAGGACTTTCTGGAATTTTTATAACAAGTGTGGCTTCTGAAAAGAATAGAGACCTAATAGGAAAAAACTTGGTTGAATTAGGTGAAATAAAGGGAAGAGACCCTTTAGATGCAACTTTTGATCTCTTATTAGAAGAAAAAAATGCCGTTGGAATGGTTGATTTTTATGGAACGGAGGAGGCTGTTATAAAAATACTAAAAAGAGAGGAAATGAATGCTTGCACGGATGGATTATTAGCTGGCAAACCCCATCCAAGAGTATATGGATCATTTCCAAGAATCCTGGGTAAATATGTAAGAGAGGAAAAGGTGCTTACATTAGAAGAAGCAATTTATAAAATGACTTATAAAGCAGCGCTGGCTATGAATATAAAAAATAGAGGACTAATTAAGGTTAGTTACTATGGGGATATAACCATATTCAACCCAGACACTGTTATAGATATGGGAACCTTTGTGGATCCCATTCGATATCCAAGAGGTATTGAATATGTCTTTGTCAATGGAGAACTTGCTGTTAAAAATGGAAAACCTACTAGACTACGAGCAGGGAAGGTTATTAGGGGATAGCGTAATAGGGATCACCAGTATGCAGGATATGACTGACAGGTTTAATAAACCGAAGATTGTGGAAAACCTGGCTGGCTTTTATGGGCGTTGAGTTAGAAGGATATCTACACCATCATGTCACAGAAAATGATTATCTGGAACACTTAAATCCGAATGAATTACAGGATATAATTCAGGATATTGTATATGACATGATCCGAAGGAAAAGTTTCAATATCAATGCCTATATCTCCTATAATTTTGGGACGTTAACATCAGTCAATGAAATTTCTTTTTTTGCAAACTATGGAGCACAGCTGTCAATCAATAAGTTTAAGTTGTCCGTATGGAATCAAGAAACAAACCAATGGGTCGATTTGGATCGGGAATATAAGATTGGGTGGACATCGGGTGGTAATACAGAGCTGGGAGAAACACAGACTGTTTCTATTGATCCGGTAGCGACAACGGCAATAAAAATAAGAATTACAGAGGCAAGATTGTACTGGCGTCAGCTGGTACTGCGTGAGATAGAATTTCATAATGTAATTCGTTAATTGATATCTATAATAAAATAATTAATCATTAGACCTATTGACAGAAACGGTGCTTTGTCTCCTTGTCAATAGGTCTGATTTTTTACAATATACTGGACAGATGCTAAAAAAATGTAATAAGATATTATTATCTATTAGTTTTCAACTTTGTGATAGTAATAAATGTGAAAGGATGAAAATATGAAGATCAGTGTCAAAATAATTATGCTTGTTTTAATCGTAGGTATCCTTCCTTCTATTATATTTGGTGTATATTTTGCAAATCTTTCTGAAAGAGAGATTCAGCAGAAGGTATTATCCATGTCTAAAATATCTTCGTTGCAAACGAGGAAAGGGATTGATGATAGAATATCCTACTTGGAAAAAACAGTAAACACTTCGGTGCAGAATGAAGTTATCATGGAGATTCTGGATGAACTTCCTACAAAAGATGTCGTTACGCAGACTTTTGCAGAAAGTAAAATAGCGAAACACTTCAATGCCATAGCATATAACAATAATTATATTAAATCAATTATACTGATGCCCAATAATTACGAGATGAAAATATATGGTGCAGGATATGCCTCAAATAAAATATTTGCTGAAAGTGAATATATTAAAGCGAATATATTAAAGGAACATCCCCTTGAATTAAATGAAATAAAATGGGCTTTGCTTGAGGTAGGGGGGAATACAGAAGTATGTATTATTAAAAATTTTTCTTATTTTTTATACTCGAAATCTATGGGTACAATTATTTTTGTTATTGATAAAACAGTCTTTCAGGATTACCTAAAACAAAATAGTGACCAGATAGAGAGTTTTGTTTTTACGGATAAAAACATTAATATTAATGATTTAAGTGTTTATAACATGGATCAAACGAAACACCATGAATATAAAAAGCTAATAAATGGATGGTTCTATTATATGACAGTATCCGACAATTATCTGTACGGTGAAATCAGACAAATGAGAAACAATACACTGCTGTTTACGGGAATGATTGCAGTTATTTTAATTTTAATAGCTGTTTATTTTTCCTACAGTATATCAAGAAGTTTAAAAATAATTATTTTCAAGTTTAAAAGACTGGAAAAAGGTGACTTTAAAATTGATACACTTATAAAGGAAGAAGATGAATTTCACATAATTGAAAATCAGTATAATATGACGGTGAAAACAATAAAAGAAATGATTAATACAAATTATATTTATCAACTGGAAAAAAGAAAAGCTGAATTGAGTGCGCTCCAATATCAGATTAATCCTCACTTTTTGTATAATTCACTGGAGATTATTAATGCAATGGCAAGTCTGAAAAAAACAGACGAGATTAAAGAAGTTACGAGTTGCCTTGGAAAATTGTTTCGCTATAATATGAATTCGACGGATGATGATCTGGTATACTTGCAAGACGAATTAAATCATATTGAAAATTATATATACATACAAAATATTCAATTTTCAAACCGTCTTAAAATTAAGGTTGATATGAAAGACGAACAGAACGATATTATGATTTTAAAATTTCTATTGCAGCCGATTATTGAAAATAGTATTAAACATGGTTTTGAGAACCAAATTGGAGAGTGCTTAATCGGAATTTCTGTTTCTTTGTGTTCAGAGCAACAGCTGCTGACAATTGAAGTAACAGATAATGGGGAAGGGATTGAAAAAGATTCGTTAAATAAAATAATGCATAATCTAGACTCCAAAGATGGGAAACAAAAAGAAAAGAGCGGAATCGGATTAAAAAATGTGAATGACCGAATACAATTATTTTATGGTACAAACTATAATTTGAGAGTGTATTCTGATAAAAATGAAGGGACGAAAGTGGTGATTACAATACCAAGGAGGGGAAGACATGTTTAGATTTTTAATTATTGATGATGTAGAAATCATACGGGAAGCCATCTGTGCCGACATAAAAAGAAAATATCCAACAATTACCCTATTCACTGCTGGAAACGGTTATGAGGCTCTTAAAATAGTAGAGAAGCAGGAAGTGGACTGTGTTCTTACCGACATCAAAATGCCCGGTTGTGACGGGTTGGAGTTAATTAAAAAATTGAGAGAATAATATGATTATAAAAATCCTATTATTATCCTGAGTGGTTTTGGTGAATTTGAATATGCCAAAGGAGCAATTCGATATAATGCACTTAGCTATTTACTCAAACCAATTGAAGTTGATAAACTTATGAATGAGGTTGAGCGAGCCTTAAAGCTGATCGTAGAGCAAAGGGAGGACATTATTCTTCCTATAGATGAAATGAAGCGGATCAATCAATACATACTTTCACAAGATTTTGAGGGATTGAAGCTTTTGTTGACACGATGCCTTTTAAAGAAGCAGGAAGGGATGAAGAATGGAGGCTCGAGTATTATTAAGCTCATGTCTACGGAAATAAGCAGAGTACATCAGTTGGACAAGCAAGAGGTTATGAAAAACATCGACATAACTATAAATGAGTCAATGCAAATCAAAGATTCAGAACAGTTGATTGAATTAATAAGCAATAATATTATACAGTATTTAAAAAAAATAAATCTATATAAAGAAGACATTGGTATTGTAGAGCAGATCAGACAATACATTGAAGAAAACTATAATAAAAATATTAAAGTAAAAGAGCTTGCGGAACAGTATCATATCAATTATACCTATTTATCAACCCTATTTGTAAAAGCAACCGGGGAGAGGCTTTCATCCTATCTGACAAAAATAAGAATGGAACAGGCAAAAAAACTGTTGTCAGAAAGTACCTTTAGAATCGTTAAGATATCTGAAATGGTGGGATATGATGATATTCAGTATTTTTATCGTGTTTTTAAAAAACACACAGGATATGCACCAATAAAATATAGAAATATAACAAAAAAAGTCCAATAAATATCAAAAAAATATCTATTATAACAAATATCCTGCTATATTATAATAAATTTATCAGATGAATTTACCAATGGCAAGTAATAATATTGGGAAAATTGAATTGATGTAAGGGACATATGCTTAAAAGAACTGAAAACAATTTTTTAGACATAGGAGGAATATTAATGAAAAAAAAATTACTTAGTTTGGTACTTACAGGTATCTGTATTCTGTCACTAGCAGCATGTAGTAAAAGTAATCCACCAGAGCAGATATCGGATACTTCAAACACAGAAAAAACAGAAAACACTTCTGAGCCGGTCAATCTGACATTGGGAATATGGGATGTGAACCAAAAAACAGGCATGGAAAAGATGATGGAAGATTTTACAAGCAAAAATCCAAACATTAAGGTTGAAGTACAGGTCACTCCTTGGGATGAGTATTGGACAAAGATGGAGGCGGCTGCAACAGGAGGAGTATTGCCAGATGTATTCTGGATGCATACGAACGAATTTGCCAAATATGCAGGAAATGGTATGCTTATGCCACTTGATAATATTATTACCAAAGAGGAACAGGCAAACTATTCGGAAGGGCTTGTGTCTCTAGCAACATACAGCGATGGTACTTTGTATGGAGTTCCAAAAGATTTTGATACAATTGCACTAATGTATAATAAAGAATTGTTCGATGCAGCTGGTGTATCTTATCCTGATGATACATGGACCTGGGATACTTTATTGGATGCGGCAAAGAAAATAACGAACCCTGAAACAAAAACTTATGGATTTTTAGCTCCCCTAGAGGATCAGGTTGGATATTTGCCATGGATTTATCAAGCCGGTGGCACTGTACTTGAAAATAAGAAGTCAGGAATTAACTCACCGGAAGCAATTCGAGGATTGCAGTTTTATACAGATTTAATATTAAAAGAACAAGTTTCTCCAACACTTGCAGAAATGTCGGATACACATTTTATGTCAATCTTTCAATCCGGCAGAGCAGGTATGTGTCTGATTGGAAGTTGGCAGCTTGCGACTTATGCAGGCAATGAAGATATTAATGATAAATTTGATCTTGCAGTTTTACCAAAAGACAAAGAACGTGCGACTATGATTAACGGTCTTAGCTTTGCAGGTAATGCCAAAACTGATCACAAGCAGGAAGTTGAAACTTTATTGAAGTATCTGGGTTCAGAAGAAGCTCAGATAATACAGGCAGAAAGTGGAACAGCGATCTCGGCCTTTCATGGTACCAGCGAAAAATGGCTTGGAACATACCCACAATATAATACAAAAGTATTTCTCGATATGGTGGAATATGCCACACCAGTGCCAACATCCAATACCAAATCAAAATGGAATGAAGTGGTAACAGATATGATTAAGAAGATGCTAATGGGTGAAATTTCGGTAGAAGAAGGTACTACAGTAATTGCTGAAAATATGGATAAACAATTAGCGAAAGAATAAATAAACAAAAGAAAGTTTGCAACTGGACTGTCACAATCTTTGCTTGTGACAGTCTTAAATATAAGAGTCTGAATTTGAGGTAAAACATGAATATAAAAATAAGAAAATATAGTAAAGGACAGATTTTTTGGGGACTGGCGATGGTGGCACCAACTATAATCGGGTTATTTATATTAAATATTTACCCTTTTATTCAGACCATTTACTTATCCTTCTGCGAAACTGGTGATTTTGGTAAAAATATATGGATCGGTTTTGATAATTACAAACGGTTTATTGGTGACAGCTTAGTATGGGTATCCACGAAAAACACAATCATATACGTTATTTTAACCGTTCCGGGTGGTGTAATATTGGCACTCATATTTGCTAACTTACTACATTCAAATATCAAAGGCAAGGGTATATATAGAGCAATCTTCTTTTTGCCGATTGTATGTGCTCCAGCGGCGATTGCAATGGTATGGAAGTGGTTGTTTAATACGGATTTCGGACTGATTAATCAAATGCTGAGCTACTTTGGAATATCAAGTATTGCATGGCTGACCAATCCGAAACTTGCAATTATATCAGTCTCCCTAGTAACGGTTTGGAGCAGTATGGGTTACGATATTATTTTAATTCTGGCGGGATTGCAGGGGATTCCAAAAAGCAATATTGAAGCAGCTAAAATTGATGGGGCCAATTCATTTCAGATTTTTAAGAGCGTAACAATTCCCTTGGTTTCGCCTACTTTATTTTTTGTCTTAATTATGAGACTGATGTCTTCTTTGAAACAATTTGACCTTATCTATATGTTAGTAGACGAAAAAAATCCGGCTCTGGAAGGGGCTCAGACATTGACCTATCTTTTTTATAGGCAGGCATTTGTAATCAAGGATAAAGGCTATGCTTCCGTAATTGTATTATGGACGTTTGTATTAATCGCAGGGATCACGTTGTTTCAATTTATAACTGAAAAAAAATGGGTTCATTATGAGTAGGAGGAATAAAAATGAAGTCTGAGAGAAAAAAGAAGATAATTGTTCATATAGTCTTATTGGCCGGCTGCATCGTAATGTTATTTCCATTTGTTTGGATGTTATTAACGGCATTGAAATCCTATACGGAAGCTACAAGATTGCCACCAACGATTTTTCCTGAAATGATCAATTTAAGTAATTTACCCAAAGCACTCAATGCACTGCCGTTTAAGGATATGTATTTTAATACTTTTTCTATGATGTTTTTCCGCATTTTGTTTGCCTTAGTATTTAGTTCTCTGGCTGGATATGCATTTGCAAAGCTTGAATTTCCACTGAAAAAGTTTCTCTTTTCCATTGTACTGGTTCAATTGATGCTTCCGACACAGATATTTATTCTGCCACAGTATAATATGGTTGCAAAACTGGGATGGTTAAATAGCATTCCGGCCTTGGTATTTCCCGGGCTTGTCAGTGCATTTGGTGTCTTTTTTTTAAGGCAATTTTATATGAGTCTGCCAAATGAGTTGTGTGAGGCTGCATATTTGGACGGATGTAATCAGGGAAAGATATTTATAAAAATTATGCTACCCTTAACAAAAACACCATTAATGGCGTTATCCATATTTACAGCAATTTTTGCATGGAGTGACCTTATGTGGCCATTAATTGTTAATATGTCTATTGATAAAATGACGCTTGCCGCAGGAATTGCATCCATCAAAGGACAATTTTTTACGGATTATCCGGTATTAATGTCCGCATCATTTGTTGCAATGATTCCGATGCTTGTACTTTATCTGGTATTCCAAAAACAATTTGTTGAAGGAATTGCCATGACAGGAACAAAAGGTTAAAATGGAAATTTATAACAGGATGTGTTTGCTATACAGATTTATGGGAATAAAGTCTGAAACAAGAAATAAGAAAGGAATAATGCAATGCATTGGTTTTTGACCTGTTTGCGATATTATAGGTGGTAGATATGAGTAAATTAACGGTAAAAATGAAAGAGAATGAATACTGGTATGGCTTATGCGTGGATGATGGTATTCATTTTCCATTGTCAGCACAGTCTCAATATTCAAAAGATCACAGGGTTAATCAGACCAATAACCAAATCAATCCTATACTTATATCCAGTGCGGGAAGATATGTTTGGTGTGAATACGGGTTTAAAATTGAAACCGCAGATGGAATGATGAACTTGCAGTCTGATAAAGGGGATTTTATACTGGAAGACGGATTCAACACACTGAAAAAAGCATATCTTGCGGCTTCAAAGCGTTTTTTTCCCTCTAACAAAGTTGCCCCCCCTTCCTTGTTTTTTGAAAAACCACAATATAATACTTGGATTGAGCTAATTTATAATCAAAACCAGGAAGATATTTTAAAATATGCAGATTCCATAATAAATCAGGGATATCCTACGGGCATATTAATGATAGACGATGGATGGAGCGAATATTACGGAAGCTGGCGTTTTAATAAAAGAAAATTTCCCGATGCCAAAACTATGGTGGAAAAGCTTCATGAAAAAGGGTTTCGTGTCATGCTTTGGACATGTCCTTTTATTTCTCCCGATACAGTTGAGTTTAAGTGTTTGGAAGCAGAGGGCTGTCTTGTAAAAAATAAAGATGGTACGACTGCAATCAGACAGTGGTGGAATGGTTATTCTGCGGTATTGGATTTTACAAATCCAGGGGCAGTGGAATGGTATACGAAACAAAATCAGGAATTAATTGCGCAATATAAAATAGATGGATTTAAATTTGATGCGGGGGATGGGAAGTTCTATAAAGATGATGATATAACATTTCTTCCTGCAAATGCGAACAGACAGAATGAGCTGTGGGCTTTGTACGGGTTAAACTATAAATATAATGAGTACCGATCCTGTTTTAAAGGTGCAGGTCTTCCCCTTGTTCAGAGACTTGCAGACAAAAATCATAGTTGGGGTGAAAATGGAGTGGCTACCCTGATACCGAATCATCTGACACAGGGGATTAGTGGATATGCCTATACTTGTCCTGATATGATTGGAGGAGGAGAATATATGAACTTCCTTGAGAATTCGGATAGACTGGATGAAGAATTGTTTGTGCGTTATGCACAATGTGCTGCACTGATGCCAATGATGCAGTTCTCAGCGGCACCGTGGCGTGTACTTTCAGAAGAGAATAACCGCATCTGTAGAGAAATGGCCAAGCTGCATGTTAAATATCGTGAGTATATTTATCAGTTGGCAGAACAGGCAAAGAATTTTGGAGAACCGATTACCCGATACATGGAATATGAATTTCCAGGAGAAGGTTTCGAGCAGGTTAAAGATCAATTTATGCTTGGTGATAAAATATTAGTCGCTCCGGTATGCAAAAAAGGTCAATCCAGAAAGACAGTATTACTTCCAAAAGGAAGATGGAAATATATTGATGGCACCATTTATGAAGGAAAGAAGATTATTGAGGTAAACGCACCTATTTCCATACTTCCGTATTTTGAACGCTGTTAAGCAACAGGATTTCTTTTAAGATGTTCTTTCATTGTAATACCTTCATCTACAACCACAAAAGCTTGAGCTAATTTCGTTGTATCTGCTTTGCTGTATAAAATATCAGCATATCCAACTGTTTTGCCTTCATATTGATAAGTGACATTACCGTACTGGTCTGGGCTTTGAGAAATTGACATTATAGAACATGTGGGATATAATCTAGATACAATTTATGCTTCTATCCCAAACAAATGATCGTTGATTATGTGTGGGTGTACCAGAGTAAGGAAATCAATGCATTGGTTACAAAGTGAGTAGAATTTCGGTGGTGAAATTATATAGTATTTATCATAGTATGAAACGGAGAGGAATATATGGTAACCATAAAAGACGTGGCAAAAGAAGCGGGAGTGGCGATATCAACTGTATCTAATGTTCTTAATAATGTAGACATCGTAAGTACAGAGACGAAGAAAAAGGTTCTTGAGACGGTGGAAAGACTAAAATATGTGCCAAATATGAATGCGAAATTTTTAAAGTCTAACAAAAAAAATACCATAGGTCTATTTCTGTCCAGCATACAAGGTGATTATTATAGGATGCTAATGCAGGCAGTTCATTTGCAATGTAAATTAAATAATTATCTACTAAATATATATATTAGTAACGAAAATACCAGTGAAGAAATATATAGTATGATTATTTCTTCCGGTGTAGAGGGAGCTATTGTACTAAATGAACGTTTGTCAGATGAGTATATTGACAGATTGTCTAAAAGCAAAATGCCTATGGTTTTTATTGATAGAGAAATAGCAGGTAGTCATATGTCTAGTGTTATCATTGACAATGCAGAAGGCACAACCATTGCTTTAGAATATTTGATAAAGCAGGGACATAGAAGAATTGGCTTTCTTCACGGTATCTATAACTATGATGATGATACAAGATATAAGGCATATTTAGATGTACTTACAAAATACGGCCTACCAATTGATGAAAATATTATTTTAAGAGGATATTTTGAGGAATTACTTGCCTACAGTGAAATGCGTGTTATGCTCCTAAAAGGGGTAGAACTGCCAGATGCCTTCTTTTGCGCCAATGATGAGATGGCTTGGGGATGTATCCGTGCACTAACAGAAGTAGGAATTCGTGTGCCTGATCAGGTAAGTGTCATTGGTTTTGATGATCACTCCTCTTCTAAATATTTTACACCGCCTGTAACAACAGTAAGAAGCCCTGTGACAGAGCTTGGCAATGCCAGCGCCTTAGAATTGATTCGCTTGATGCATGAAGAGGAACATAGTAACGGTACGATTCAAAGGCTATCACCAGACCTTGTGATTAGGGATTCATGTAAGTTAAAGATTTAATGATAATCATATTTTATTATAAGCTAAGACTAGGAGACCAAAATCTTAAATTAAAAAGAGATTTTGGTCTTACTTAAAGGAGGAAGACAATGGTATATTTGTTTTTAGCAGAAGGATTTGAGGAAATTGAAGCCTTAACTGTTGTAGATTTATTAAGACGTGCGGAAATTGACATAACTACAGTGTCCATAACTGGTCATAAAAAAGTTACCGGTTCTCATCAGATAATAGTAGAAGCAGATGACTTATATGAAAATGCGAATTATAAGGAAGCTGGGATGTTAGTATTACCTGGTGGAATGCCCGGAACGAAACATCTTGGGGAACACGAAGCATTGGTGCAATTATTAAAGGAATTTCATAGTCAAGATAAAAATATTGCAGCCATATGTGCAGCTCCTAGTGTTCTTGGAGCCAATGGCATACTAAAAGGCAAGAAAGCAACCTGCTATCCAGGATTTGAGGACAAACTGATTGATGCTATTTACACTGGAAGTAAAGCAGAAGAAGATGGGAATATCATCACTGGAAAAGGCATGGGTACTGCTATAGACTTTTCCTTAAAGATAATAGAAAAATTAAGGGACAAATCTACAGCAGAAAAAATTGCTGCCTCTATTCAGTATGTTTAATTAGTTTAAATAAAATCCATATGGTTAATACATTAGGGAATATCATAATGGCATTGATTAGGTCACATAATTCCCAAACGAATTCTAGGGATAGAATGGAACCGATAAAAACCATTACAATATAACAAACTTTATATGTACTCATGCCCTCTTTTCCGAAAAGATAAACCACTGCTTTTTCCCCAAAGTAAGACCAGCCAATTAAAGTTGCTAGGGCAAAAGCTATTACGCAAAATCCAAGTATATAGTCACCAAAGGGAAGTTGGGCAAATGCAATTGTGGTTAATTCTGAAGCTTTAGCACCTTGAACTGATTCGGGATTCTTTAATACATTGGAGATAATTACTATGCCTGTAATACCACACATTACTACAGTATCCCAAAAGGTCGCACTCATGGATACCAAAGCCTGATTGTGTGGGCTATCGGTTTTGGCACTGGCAGCAGCTATGGCAGCAGTACCTATACCAGCTTCATTGGAAAAGAGACCTCTTGCAATACCATATCTAGCAGCAGCCTTGATACTTCCGCCAATAAAGCCTCCTACCACAGCATTTGGTAAGAAAGCTGACTTAAAAATTAAGACGATGGCAGGAAGAACATAATCTCTATTTAGTACCACAAGAATTAAGCAAGCTAGAATATAAAATGCTCCCATGGCAGGAACTAAACGCATGCATAGTTTACCAATAGATTTTATGCCACCTATAATAACTAGGCCTGTTATTATAGCAGTTATAATGCCTATCATGTAAGGAGAGAATCCAAATAAATTGGTAGTAACATCTGTAATAGAATTTGCTTGTGTTGAACAGCCTACTCCATAAGAGGCAGCAAGGGTCAGTAAACAGTAAATGACAGCAAGGGGCTTTGAATGAAGTCCCTTTTCTAGTACATACATAGGGCCGCCAGAATAGGTTCCATCCTTTGCTTTTTGCCTAAAATGGACACCCAGGTAACATTCTGCATAGGTTGTTGCCATGCCCAGTAAGCCAGTAAGCCAAATCCAAAGAATGGCACCGGGTCCACCAAGTGCAACAGCGGTAGATACACCCACTATATTACCTACGCCTAAGGTGGCTGCTAAGGTAGTTGCTAAGGCGGCAAAACTACTAGTCTCTCCTTTTGTATCTGAGGAGGGTTTTGTAGAAAGTCTGATCCCTTTCAATACTTTTCTTTGTATAAATTTTAATCGAAAGGTAAGAAATAAATGTGTTGCAATAAGAAGAACCAACATAGGTCCATTCCATAGGACATGGTTAATATTTTTTATAATAGATAGAGTTTCGTTCATTTTAATCCTTATTTTGAATTTTATATAGTATATGTATAGAAAGGGACAATTTATGAAGATATCATGAATCAATCAAAAAGAATTCGGTCAGATATTTTATATAGTATTAAAAAGTTTTTGATAAAATAACAAATACCACAACTTACCATAATAATTTGCAAATCTTCGGTTACAATAATATTACGATAAGTAATTCATTACAAATCACTTATCGGTCAAGTTAGTGAAGAGAAGGCTACTTGATACCAATTATTTTATGGAGGTGTATTTTATGGCAAGTAATAGTAAAAGCGGTTCTAGTGTACCTCAAGCAAGAGAAGCACTTGACAGATTCAAAATGGAAGTTGCATCTGAAATCGGAGTACCTTTAAAACAAGGTTACAATGGAGATTTAACTAGCGCACAGAATGGTTCTGTTGGTGGCGAAATGGTTAAAAGAATGATTAAAAGACAAGAAGAGTCTATGTCTGGTCAAGGTCCTTCTGGATCATACTAAAAGAGGTATCAAAACGTTAGTCTAAATTATGTAACAGATGCTGCATAATTGCTTTAAAAACTAACCTTAATAAAACATCATCTAATATATATGATTTTCTCTGTAAAAGAGCTATTTAATCATACATATGAGATGATGTTTTTATTATGAATTTAAGTTCTTTAGCAAACATAGTTTGAGATATAAAAAACTTGGGAACAGATAGAACCATGTGTCATATGATACTATGAATAAGTTGCG
Source organism: Anaerocolumna sp. (assembly GCA_047972335.1). Lineage (GTDB taxonomy): Bacteria > Bacillota > Clostridia > Lachnospirales > Lachnospiraceae > Anaerocolumna. The sequence goes on from JBKEAO010000092.1 coordinate 27,979, forward strand.
TTACTATGGTCATTATGGTACAATCGTTAAGTATCTTTTTATTTAGAAGACAGATGTGCCTAAATTAGATCAATATAAAAGATTGGAGATTAATATGGGAAAATATTTTGGAACAGATGGTTTTCGCGGTGAAGCCAACATAGATTTAACAGTAGAGCACGCTTATAAAGTAGGAAGATTTTTGGGATATTACTATGGGAAAAATCGTAAAGCTAATATAGTAATAGGAAAAGATACAAGGCGTTCTAGCTATATGTTCGAATATGCTTTGGTATCTGGATTGACTGCAAGTGGTGCAGATGTATTTTTGCTACATGTAACAAGCACTCCAAGTGTTGCATACATGGTACGTTCTGAAAAATTTGATTGTGGTATTATGATTTCAGCAAGTCATAATCCATTTTATGATAATGGAATTAAAATCATTAATGAGAATGGATATAAATTAGAATCTGAGATAGAAGATTTGATTGAAAATTACATAGATGGGAAAGGAGAAGAGATCCCCTATGCAACTAGAGAAAAAATTGGTAGAACAACGGATTATATGATTGGTAGAAACCGTTATATTGGCTATTTAATTTCACAGGCGCCACATTCCTTTAAAAACATGAAGGTGGGGTTAGATTGTGCAAATGGATCTGCTTCTACAATTGCAAAAGGTGTATTTGATGCTTTGGGTGCAAAAACATTTACCATTCATAATGAACCCAATGGTACAAATATTAACCTTAACTGTGGCTCCACACACGTTGAAGAATTAAGAAATTATGTAATTGAAAATCAATTAGATGTTGGATTTGCATATGATGGAGATGCAGATCGATGTTTAGCGGTGGATGATAATGGTAATATTATAGATGGAGATTTGATTCTATATGTATGTGGTTTATACATGAAAAAAAGAGGAGAGCTTACCAATAACACCGTTGTTACCACTATTATGTCTAATCTAGGTCTTTATAAGGCTTTTGAAGAAGCTGGTATCCAGTACGAAAAGACAGCAGTAGGAGATAAATACGTGTTTGAAAATATGATGGAAAATGGGCATGCTCTTGGTGGTGAACAATCTGGTCATATTATCTTTAGCAAACATGCTACAACAGGTGATGGTATTTTAACTTCTTTAAAGGTAATGGAAGTGCTAATTGAGACAAAGAAAAAATTATCAGAGCTTTTAAAAGGGGTAGATATTTATCCTCAAATTCTAGAAAGTGTAAAAGTACATGATAAAAAGAATGCCAGAGAAGATGAAAAAGTAAAAGAAATTATCAATAAAGTTTCAGAACAATTAGGGAATGACGGAAGAATTATAGTGAGAGAAAGTGGTACTGAGCCAGTTATTCGTATTATGGTTGAAGCAAAGAGCCAAGATTTATGTATTAAATATGTAAATACTGTGAAAGAAGTCTTAAAACAACAAGGTCATCTAAAGGAAGATTAATCAGCAATGAAAAGGCCCTAAAGAACATACGAATCAAATATTGAATAAAAAATATGGTATTTACAGATTACGTATGTTATAATATACTAATGTCAAAACGTCAGAACTAAAGTAAGTAAAAATTGAAATGATATATTGTTTTAAATGACGTAAAAAGGGTTCGTATCAGGATTATACGTTCACATATTTTAAGGAGGAAATTTTAAATGAGTTTACAAGTTGAGAAATTAGAGAAGAATATGGTGAAACTAACCATTGAAGCTACTGCAGAAGAATTTGAAGCTGCAATAGAAAAAGCATATGTAAAAAATAGAGGAAAGATGAATGTTCAAGGTTTCCGTAAAGGGAAAGCACCACGTTCTATTATAGAAAAAATGTATGGCGCTAGTATATTTTATGAAGATGCTGCGAATTTAATTATTCCTGATGCTTATGAAAAAGCAGCTGAAGAATGTGCATATGAATTAGTATCTAGACCTGAAATTGATGTAACTCAGATTGAAAAAGGCTTACCTTTTATCTTTACTGCTTTAGTTGCTGTAAAACCTGAAGTAACATTAGGTCAGTATAAAGGAATTGAAATTCCTAAAACTGTAGTTGAAGCAACAGAAGAAGAAATCACTGCTGAACTTGACAAAGTAAGAGATCAAAACGCTAGAATTATTACTGTTGAAGATAGACCAGTACAAGATAAAGATGAGACAGTGATTGATTTTGAAGGTTTTGTTGATGGCGTTGCATTTGAAGGTGGAAAAGGAGAAGATTATGCTTTAACAATCGGTTCTCATTCCTTTATTGATACTTTTGAAGAACAATTAATTGGCAAAAACATTGGTGAAGAAGTAGAAGTTAATGTTACTTTCCCAGAACCATACCAAGCTGCTGAATTAGCAGGTAAACCAGCTTTATTTAAAGTAACAGTAAAAGAAATTAAAGCAAAAGAACTACCAGAACTTGATGATGAATTTGCACAAGATGTTTCAGAATTTGATACCCTTCTTGCATACAAAGAAGACATCAAGAAAAATATCTTAGACAAAAAAGAAAAAGAAGCAAAAAGTGCAAAAGAAGATGCTGTATTAGATAAAGTAATTCAAGGTTCAGGGATGGATATTCCTGAAGCAATGATTGAAACGCAGGTTAGACAAATGGCAGATGATTTTTCACAAAGAGTTAGATCTCAAGGTTTAACAATTGAACAGTACTTCCAGTTTACTGGTATGACTGCTGAGACTTTACTTGAGCAGATGAAACCACAGGCTGTGAAAACAATACAGTATAGACTTACATTAGAAGCAATTGTGAAAGCAGAAGATATTACTATTTCAGAAGAAGAAATTTCTGCAGAACTTGTAAAGATGGCAGAAGCTTATAAAATGGAAGTTGAAAAACTTACTGAATTATTAGGCGAGAAAGAAAAAGAAAATTTAACCATGGATATGGCTGTACAAAAAGCAGTAGACCTTATTGAGGAGACAGCTGTTGAAGTGTAATCTAAAGGAGGATATGTATGAGTTTAGTACCTTATGTCATAGAACAGACTAGTCGTGGAGAAAGATCTTACGATATATATTCTAGATTACTCAAAGAGAGAATTATTTTTTTAGGAGAAGAAGTTTCAGATGTTTCAGCTAGTGTGATTGTAGCACAGTTGTTATTTTTAGAGTCAGAAGATCCAGGTAAGGATATACATTTATATATTAATAGTCCAGGTGGTTCAGTTACCGCAGGTATGGCTATCTATGATACCATGAATTATATTAAGTGTGATGTTAGTACTTACTGTATTGGTATGGCTGCAAGTATGGGTGCTTTCTTACTAGCAGGTGGAGCTAAGGGGAAGAGATATGCAATGCCTAATGCTGAAGTAATGATTCATCAGCCATCAGGTGGTGCGAAGGGTCAAGCAACAGACATTAAGATAGTTGCTGAAAACATCTTAAAGACGAAAAAGAAATTAAATGAAATATTAGCTGCTAATACCGGCAAATCCTTAGAAGTGATTGAAGTTGATACGGAAAGGGACTACTATATGAGTGCCGAAGAAGCCAAAGCATATGGCTTAATCGATAACGTTATAGTTAGTAGATAATAGGGGTCTCATTGCCGTTAATCAGACTTAATGAAGAAGGGAGTTAATGGAGCAGTGGCAAATAGAAGTGAAGATAGAAAAGTACTTAGATGCTCTTTCTGCAATAAAACCCAGGACCAAGTCCGCAAGTTAATAGCTGGACCAGGGAGTGTATATATTTGTGATGAGTGTATTGAGATATGTTCAGAAATTGTAGAAGAAGAATTTGAGGATAGAACACAGGATACGGATATCAACCTGTTAAAACCTACTGAGATTAAGAATTTCTTAGATCAGTATGTAATCGGACAGGATGATGCAAAAAAAGTTTTAGCTGTATCTGTTTATAATCATTATAAAAGAGTACTTGCAGGTAGGGATTTGGATGTTGAACTACAAAAGAGCAATATCTTAATGGTAGGGCCTACAGGTTCTGGTAAGACATTTTTAGCACAGACCTTAGCGAAATTAATTAATGTACCATTTGCAATCGCAGATGCTACTGCATTAACAGAAGCGGGTTATGTGGGAGAAGATGTAGAAAATATTCTTTTAAAATTAATACAGGCTGCAGACTTTGATATTGAAAGAGCAGAACATGGTATTATATATATTGATGAGATTGATAAAATCACTAGAAAATCTGAAAACACCTCTATTACAAGAGATGTTTCAGGTGAAGGGGTGCAACAGGCTCTTCTAAAAATATTAGAAGGAACCACGGCCTCCGTACCTCCTCAGGGTGGACGTAAACATCCTCATCAAGAATTTATTCAAATTGATACCACGAACATATTATTTATCTGTGGTGGTGCTTTTGATGGTCTTGAAAAAATTGTGGAAGCTAGAATAGGTCAAAAATCCATCGGTTTTAATGCTGAAATCTCCGATAAAAAGAAAGATAATATTGGACAGCTATTTAGGCAGGCGATGCCACAGGACTTTGTAAAGTATGGACTGATTCCAGAGTTTGTAGGACGTGTACCTGTATGTGTAGCCTTAGATCTTTTAGATGAGGAAGCTTTGGTTAAAATACTTACTGAACCCAAAAATGCCATAGTAAAACAATACAGAAAATTGTTTGAATTAGATGGTGTGGAATTAGAATTTGAGGATGAGGCAATCCGCGTTATAGCGAAACGCTCTCTTGAGAGAAAAACTGGTGCCAGAGGTCTTCGTGCAATTATGGAATCTGTTATGATGGATTCTATGTACAAAGTACCAACTAATACCCAAATACTTAAGTGTATTATTACAAAAGAAGCAGCAGAAGGAAATTTGGAACCTACACTTATTACCACAGAAGATAATCAGCCAAGAAAAGCTATTTCAAAGAGAGTTTCCAAAAAGAATAGCAACGAAATCGCTTAATTATAACTTACTAAGTCATAGTAAATTATTGTAGGGACTGTCTTAAAATACCTTTATTATAGCATTAAAGGTACTTTTAGGACGGTCTCTTATTTTACATTATTAATTAAATATTATTACGGAGGCCAAAGATGAGTGAATATAGTAGGAGAGTTCCTATTGTGGCTTTAAGAGGAATGGCAGTTCTCCCCGGCATGTTGATTCATTTTGATGTTAATCGACAAATATCCATAGATGCAATTGAAAATGCTATGGAGAATGACCAGATTGTACTACTCTTAACCCAAAAGGAGGAAGAGACAGAGGCTCCTAGTAGGGAAGATTTACACCAAATAGGAACCATTGCATTAGTAAAACAGATTGTTAAATTGCCAGGGAATGTGATGCGTGTATTGGTATCAGGGACACAAAGAGCGCAGTTAGAATCACTAATAGAGGATGAACCCTATTTATATGGAGATGTTACAGTGTTAGATGATAGGAATGGATTAACGATACATGAGACCGAAAAGAAAGCTATGCTAAGAGGTCTAAGGGATATTTTAAGTGTTTATTTAATTGAAAATCCTAAGATTGCGAAAGAAGTATCTAAAACAATATCAAAAATTGATGACCTTAGTGAGTTAATTGACCAGATTACAATTAATATACCTTTGAATTTAGAGGATAAGCAAATCCTTTTAGAAACCATAGATCTTTTTGAGAGATTTGAGAAAATTACTATAATTTTAACAGAAGAAATAGATATTATTCGAATTAAAAAAGATTTACAAAGTAAAGTAAAAGATAAAGTTGATAAAAATCAGAAGGAATATATTCTTAGGGAGCAATTAAAGCTAATCAAAGAAGAACTAGGGGAAGGCGCTTTAAATGATGGAGACGGATACCTAGAAATGCTAGAAAAGTTAGACGCACCTGAAGAGATTATATTAAAGATTAAGAAAGAAATAGAAAGATTTAAAAGCTTGTCGGGAAGTTCTTCAGAAAGTGCAGTATCCAGAGGATATATAGAAACTTTACTTTCTCTTCCTTGGAATAAAGTAAGTATAGATAGAAAAAACATTACTTATGCTGAAAAAGTACTGAACAAAGATCATTATGGACTGCTTAAGGTAAAAGAAAGAATACTAGAATTCTTGGCAGTTCGTCAACTTACAAAAAAGGGAACAAGCCCTATATTATGCTTAGTAGGGCCACCTGGAACTGGTAAAACATCAATTGCAAGATCAGTTGCAAGTGCACTCGATAAAGAATATGTAAGAATCAGTCTTGGTGGTGTTAGAGATGAGGCAGAAATTAGAGGACATAGAAGAACCTATGTGGGTGCCCTACCAGGAAGAATCATTGCAGGACTTAAGGACGCAGGTGTAAAAAATCCACTTATGCTTCTTGATGAGATTGATAAAGTAAGTAGTGATTATAAAGGAGACACTTCAGCAACTCTTTTAGAGGTGTTAGATGGGGAGCAAAACAGTAAATTTGTAGATCACTATATTGAACTACCAGTAGATCTATCAGAAGTATTATTTATTGCTACTGCTAATTCCGTGCAGACCATTCCAAAGCCTTTATTAGACAGAATGGAATTAATTGAAGTAAGTAGCTATACTGAAAATGAGAAATTCCATATTGCTAAGAAACACCTGATACCAAAGCAGGTAGATAAAAATGGTCTTACTTTAAAACAAATAAACATATCGGATAAAGCGTTAACTAAGATAATTACTGCCTATACCAAAGAAGCAGGTGTTCGAAATCTGGAACGAAAGATCGGACAAATATGCCGAAAAGCGGCTAAGGAAATTGTTTCAGATCATGTAATAAAAGTTAAGGTTACTGATAAAAATATAGATAAGTACTTAGGGAAAGAAATATATTCCTTCCAGATGGCAAATAAGAAGAATGAGATAGGAATTGTAAGAGGACTTGCTTGGACTAGTGTTGGTGGAGACACCCTTCAAATTGAAGTAAATGTCATGCCAGGTAAAGGTAAATTTGAATTGACTGGGCAATTAGGAGAGGTTATGAAGGAATCTGCAAGAGCAGGCATTAGTTATATTCGATCTGTAAGTAAAAATTATAACATTCCAGCAGACTTTTTTGATAAACATGATATTCACATTCATATACCTGAAGGTGCTGTACCAAAAGATGGACCATCAGCCGGAATTACAATGGCTACTGCTATGCTTTCTGCCATTACAGAAAAAGAAGTACGTGCAGATATAGCCATGACAGGGGAGATAACCCTAAGGGGAAGAGTGCTTCCAATTGGTGGACTAAAAGAAAAGATTTTAGCAGCAAAAACCGCTAAAATAAAGGTGGTATTAATTCCGATACAGAATAAAAAAGATATGGATGATATTTCAGATGAAATAAAAGAAGGAATTGATATTAGATTTGTTGAAACCATGGAGGAAGTAAGCAGTATTGCTCTTGTAAACTAAAATCAATTATTTAATAAGTGTTGAGTGGAAGAAAATTTATCATTGAAAGGTTGCCACAGAAAGCTACTTTCACTCGTCTTTATATGTGGCAATATCACAGGAAGATTGTGATATGCAATGGGTGTAAAAATGCATGTAAAAAGCGTTAATTTGGAGACTGTTTGTGGAATAACTAGTACTTTACCTGAAAATGATAAAATTGAGATTGCATTTGCTGGTAAATCTAATGTTGGTAAGTCATCACTGATAAATGCCTTGATGAATCGTAAATCCTATGCCAGAACTTCACAGCAACCAGGAAAGACCCAGACTATCAATTTTTATAACATCAATGAAGCATTATATTTTGTCGATCTGCCAGGCTACGGGTATGCGAAAGTATCAGAAGAAATCAAGGCAAAATGGGGACAAATGATTGAAAGATATCTAAAGCAATCCCAACAATTAAAAATCATTTTCTTACTTATAGATATAAGACATGAGCCTTCAGCCAATGATAAGAATATGTATGAATGGATCGTATTCCAAGGATATCAGCCAATTATTATTGCTACCAAATTTGACAAGATTAATCGAAGTCAAAAGGATAAGCATATCAAAATGATTAGAAAGGGACTAAATGCACCTGGTGCTACTACCATTATTCCTTTTTCAGCCCTTAGTAAACAAGGAAGAGATGAAATATGGGATACCATTGAAGTTGTACTGACTAAGGAACAGGGTGAAGTCGATACAAAAGAAGAGATCGAGTAAGGTAAATATTTCCTGTTTCATGTGCTGATGTATTAGGAAAACAAACTGGAGTAAAACAAAGTTATACTACTTTGTTTTACTCCAGTTTTGTTTTTAAAAAAGGTTGCCCCTTTTTTGAAATAAGTTAATTTTCGTTTAAAAGGGTATTTAATACATAAGCATATATCTCCTGACTTTTCCTTCGCCAATTCAGAGAAATTTTAGTAGCATCTTCCTCTGTAGGGACTGCTATACTTAGGTCAATAATGGAATCCTCCTTCTCAAGAACTCTAAGACGTACTTGATACTCTCCCTTTTTACTTTCAAAATATTCAGACCTGGTGGAGGATTCATCTCGAAGGTCGTATTTATTTTTTCTTAGGTAATCTAATAAATCATTCTGAATGGCTGAAGAAATCATATAACCAAAAAAAGATAATGTTTCGCGACCGGCATCTGTTATAAGATATAAGGAACTGTGTCCATTTGATTCAACAGTACAAAAGTCAGCTTCAAGTAATTCCGATAGAGATTGTTGAATACTAAAATAATTTGTATAATCCTTGTCCAATATAATATTAGAAATCTGGGCGTTATTTAACGGAAAATCCACTTTATCTAATAAGTATAATATAATCAATTTGTAAAGAGTAAGAGAATCAGATTGCATAGGAACACCTATCTTTCTTAAAATAATAAAAAGTTACATAAGATAATGATTTGAATATCTACCTTGCCAGGTATTTCGTTCCTTTAGTGTTTTGTGGAGCTCATTGAGAACAGATTTTTTATTCTGGCTCCATTTTGGTGCAATGAGTAAATTCTTTGGTCCATCACCAGTTACTCGGTGTATTACAATATTTTCAGGTATAATCTCAAGACAAGAGATTACTTGGTCAATGTATTCCTCTTTTGTAAGGGTCTGGAAGGAATAGTGGGCCAGATCTGTATCTTCTAGGACATGTAGTAGCTGAAGCTTAATTCCATTTACCTTAAGACGGGAAACATAAGTAACAGTTTCAAGTATATCCTTCTTGGTTTCACCAGGTAGTCCAAGGATAAGATGAACAATCACTTGAATGGATAAAGCCTGAAGGTTTTTAACTGCTTCTTCAAAGATGGGCAAGGAATACCCTCTTCTTATAAAACGAGCAGTTTCCTCGTGGCAGGTTTGTAATCCAAGTTCTATCCAAACTGGCTTAATGGTATTTAACTCAGCCAGTAGGGCTAAAATGTCTGACCCTAAGCAATCAGGTCTGGTAGCTATGGATAAGCCTACAACTTCACTGTGATTAATCGCTTCAAAAAATATCTTTCTTAGTGTCCCTATCTTACCATAGGTGTTAGTATAAGCTTGAAAATAGGCTATATACTGTCTGGTAGATTCTATAGACGCTGCCGACTCTGTAACTAGAGTTTCTCCATCTGTTTGCTTGGTCTTAGTGGGAAGTTTTGATAAAATCAAATGCTTTCCTGCTTCAATCTGATCGGTTATGGATAAGAGGGAAGAGGAAGCAAAATCACCGGAACCTCCCTTGCTGCAAAAAATACATCCACGATCTCCAAGGGTACCATCCCTGTTTGGGCAAGTCATACCTCCATCTAGAGAAACTTTGTAGATTTTTCTTCCATATGTTTGTTTAAAATAATAATCCAAAGAATAATAAGGCTTTTCACCCCATTTTTTCATGTATAACTCCATTCGTTGTTTGGTAAAGAGTCATGGAGTTCTCTAAGAACTGCTCATAAATCTTTCCATATATGCTCTTATATATGAGCTTTCACGGCGTTGCTTACAACTTGGCAAACTCTAGTGTCAAAGGGTTGAGGTAAGATATTATCTTCGTGTAATTCTTCTTCTGAAACTAAGTTTGCAATTGCAATAGCAGCGGCAAGTTTCATGTCTTCTGTAATCTGTGTAGCTCTTCCTTCTAGTGCGCCTTTAAATATTCCCGGAAAAGCAATAACATTATTCACTTGATTCGGAAAATCAGAACGTCCTGTGCCTACAACTTTCGCTCCAGCAGCTTTTGCAAGATCTGGCATGATTTCTGGGACTGGATTTGCCATGGCAAAAATAATGGCATCTTGATTCATAGAGGAGACCATGTCAGAAGTTACTATATTAGGTGCAGATACACCAATAAAAATATCTGCACAAATAAGGGCATCACTAAGGGAACCCTTTTGATTGTTTAAATTAGTTACAGCCATTAAATCTTGCTGCATCCAGTTAAGTTCTTCGGTATCTGAAGATAGTATCCCGGATTTATCACATAGAATTAGGTGTTTAAAACCATATGTTAAAAGCAATTTAGCAATAGCAATACCAGCTGAACCTGCACCATTAATTACAACTTTGCAGTCCTCTTTTGTTTTGTTAGTTACTTTTAATGCATTTATAGCTCCAGCAAGAACGACGATCGCAGTACCATGTTGGTCATCGTGAAATACAGGAATGGAAAGCAATTCTTTTAATCGAGCTTCAATTTCAAAGCATCTAGGTGCTGATATATCTTCTAAGTTAATACCACCAAAGGCAGGTGCAATATTTACTATTGTTTTAACAATTTCATCTGTATCCTGGGTATCCAAACAGATTGGAAAAGCATTGACACCACCAAATTCTTTGAATAATACTGCTTTACCTTCCATAACGGGCATGGCTGCAAGAGGGCCGATATTACCAAGACCAAGAACAGCACTACCATCAGAAATAACAGCTACCGTATTGGACTTTAAGGTATATTGATAAGCAGAATCTGGATTTTTTGCAATAACTTCACATGGACTTGCAACTCCTGGTGTATAGGCAAGTGCTAAATCTTGTCTGGTTTTAACAGAACACTTTGAAACTGTTTCAATTTTTCCCCTCCATTGTTCATGAAGAAGTAAAGCTTGTTCGCTATTTGTCATTGGAAGGACCACCTTTTCTTATTTTTGACTAAAGATATCATAACACTAAGGTTATGGTAAAGCAAGTTTTTTCCCATGTATAAACATAAGAAGTATTGGCCTCAAAAAATAAATAATTATGGATAATATTGTTATAAAGATTACAAAAAAAGCTTTTTTTTATAACCAGACTGGTGTATAATGAGAGTAGTTATATAATTTGGGTATTTAATTCAGAAGATCTTTCTAAATCAATTCGAAATCCATTCCCAGTGAAACCAAAATAATTTTATATACGAATAAAGGAGTAAGAATTTATGGAAGCACAGTATAGTGACATGTCCTTAACGGAACTGAGAGCATTGGCAAAAGAAAAAGGTATAAAAAGTGTTACTTCACTACGCAAACAGGAGCTCATAGATAAATTATCAAAGATTGAAGTGGCCACGGATAAAATTATGGAGGAATCTATAAAGGGCTACGGCGTAGAAGTAAAGAAAGAAAAAACAGATGAAACGCTAAAAACAGATGTAGCAGTTAAACATGAGGAAGAAGATAAACCCACTGCCACCCAACTAAAGCGTGGTAACAATCAAAATAGAAATCATAATGCAAATCATAGTATGAATCAGAATACAAACCAATATCAAAGTTCTACTGAGAATGATTATAGAAAAAATTCTAACTACACCGCAAACAATTCTTCCACCACTGATTCTGAGCAATTAGATAGTGGTGAAACAAAAGAAGGAATCTTAGAGGTTATGCCAGATGGATTTGGATTTATCCGTTGTGATAATTATCTGCCTGGAGAGAATGATGTTTATGTATCACCCGCACAAATAAGAAGATTTGGACTTAAAACAGGAGATATTGTTGTTGGTAATACAAGAATAAAAAGTCAGAGTGAGAAATTTAGTGCACTTTTATTTGTAAAAAGTGTTAACGGTTTTCACCCACAAGAGGCACAAAAACGTAAGAAATTTGAAGATTTGATCCCTGTATTTCCGAATGAGCGAATACATTTAGAAACCCATGGTTCTAATGTTTCCATGCGTATGGTGGACTTGATTTCTCCAATTGGTAAAGGCCAAAGGGGAATGATTGTATCCCAACCCAAAACAGGTAAAACCACTCTTTTAAAACAAATTGCTAGAGCAATTACAACAAATCACCCAAACATAAATTTGATTATTTTATTAATTGATGAGCGTCCTGAAGAAGTGACCGATATTAAAGAATCTATTGAAGGCAAGAATGTTGAAGTTATCTACTCCACTTTTGATGAGTTACCTGAAAATCATAAACGTGTTTCTGAAATGGTTATTGAACGAGCAAAGAGACTAGTAGAACATAAAAAAGATGTTGTTATATTACTTGATAGTATCACAAGACTTGCAAGAGCTTATAATTTAACTGTGCAGGCCAGCGGAAGAACTTTATCTGGTGGACTTGATCCTGCGGCGCTTCATATGCCAAAAAGATTTTTTGGTGCAGCTAGAAATATGAGAGAGGGTGGAAGTCTTACAATCTTAGCGACTGCCCTTGTAGATACTGGAAGTAGAATGGATGATGTGGTGTTTGAAGAATTTAAAGGTACTGGTAATATGGAACTTATGCTAGACAGAAGTCTTTCAGAAAAGAGAATTTTCCCTGCTATTGATCTTACAAAATCAAGTACGAGAAGAGATGATTTATTACTTACACAAGCCGAAATGGAAGCTACTTATCTAATGAGAAAAGCATTTAATAGTATGAAATCTGATGATGCTGTTGAAAGAATTATTGATATGTTCTTAAAAACCAAGACTAACGCTGAATTTATTGAAACTATAAA
>JBKEAO010000183.1:0-1943 GCA_047972335.1 Anaerocolumna sp.
AATACAATAAATTATGCCTTAGAAAGTGACGACCCACTTTCCATCGTTCCTAGCCAGGATACCATAGGCCATGGCACAATGCTTGCTGGTTTATGCGCAGGCTCACCCAATGAAGCGTATGGTTTCTCTGGAATTGCAACAGAGGCTGAATTTATAATAGTCAAATTAAAAGAGGCAAAACCTTACTTAAGGTCTTTTTTTGAGATTCCTCCATCAGCAATCTGTTATCAAGAAAATGATGTGATTATGGCTATCAAATACTTAGACTCCATAGCGACTAGCCTTGACAAGCCCTTAGTCATATGTATCGGTATCGGAACCTCCCAAAGCGACCATACTGGCAATAGAATTGTAACAAGATACTTATCCTCTCTTGCCACCAAATTCGGGCGTGGCATTGTTACTTCTGGCGGCAATGAAGCCAATAGAGCTTCCCATTACTATGGAGATATTATGCCCTCCTCTACCTACGATCATGTCATATTAAATGTAGGCGCAGAGGAACCTGGCTTTGCCATGCAATTCTGGGGTACCTCCCCCAATCGTTTTTGGATTGACATTTATACCCCTTCTGGAGAATTTCTATCTAGAGTACCACCCATTTCCGGAAAAACCATTATACCATTTCATGAAAATACCATCCTGATCATTGATAGCCAGATCAAGGGACTTTCTACCAATGAACAGTTCATTATCATGCGCTTTCATTATCCAATGGCAGGACAATGGAACTTCTATGTCTATGGCGAGACTGGTGATTTACCCATGCAATTTCACATATGGTTACCCATTCACAACTTTATTAGTAGTAATACCAATTTTTCTAACCCAAGTAATTATACCACCATAACTGTGCCAGGAAACTCTGCTAACATTATTACAACAACCGGGTATGATCCTAGCGACCAGACCCTTTATCATTATGCCAGCAAAGGCTTTACTGTTCTTAATTATCCCAAGCCAGATATAGCTGCACCTGGGGTTAATATTTTATGCCCTTCTTTAAACAATACCTTTGCTTATGGAACCGGAACAAGTCTTTCTGCTGCTTACACTTGTGGAATTTTAGCGATACTATTAGAATGGAGTATTGCAAATAATAATCTGCCTCAAATGAATAACTTATTATTAAAGAAAATTGTGACAGAAAGTGCAGTTAGAACCCCTAAGAATCATTATCCAAATCCTGATTGGGGATACGGAATGCTTAATATGAAACGTATGAAAAAAACCATAAGCGAATTTCTAGATACCACGTAAACTTCATACCTTTTAACATAGAATAAACCATAGGCTTTCTATGTACAAAACACAGAAAGCCTACTAGTAATATCCTCAATCTCATTCTTTTATTACATACTCTTTTAATAATTTAAGAGTATTCTCTAAGCCCTTTTTATGGGTTCTCTCCATACCATGAGATGCATGGATTCCTTGTCCAATGAGTGCAGCCTTTATATTATTACCACCTCTTAGTGCTGCAGATGCGTCTGAGCCGTAATGGGGAAAAATATCAACTGCATAATCAAGGTTTTGTTCCTTTGCTAATGCAATTAATTTAGATGTAAGCTCATAATCATATGGTCCAGAGGAATCTTTGGCACAAATGGATACCTTATACTCATCACCGCTTAAGTCATCTCCAAGTGCTCCCATATCTACCGCAATAAACTCTGTTACATCTTGAGGAATCCAACTTGCGCCAAATCCTACTTCTTCATAATTGCTAATTAATACTGTAATCTTTCTCTTAGGCGTTAGATTTTCCTCTGTCAATTCTTTTAGTAATCCAAGTAAAACTGCTACAGACGCTTTATCATCTAGATGTCTGGATTTAATAAATCCTGACTTGGTATATTCAAATTTAGGATCAAAACTAATATAATCTCCATTACAAATACCAAGCGCAGTGACATCACTTTTACTTTTTACCAATTCATCAA
>JBKEAO010000138.1:0-13857 GCA_047972335.1 Anaerocolumna sp.
AGAGATTCATCCTCATCTGCACTTTGAATCGTAAAGGTACGATTTCTTATGTAAGCAAGATCTGAATTATATTGTGCTTCATCTAAGAGAGGATGGCTTGACAGTTTTCGATTGCCTAGTACCTTTTTGCTAGGTAAGTTTTGATAATAAACGCGGTATAGATAATAGGTGTCTTTTCCTGAGGTTCTGGATTTTGGAATGTTTTTGTGAGTTACTTTTATATTATCATGAGTTTTGAATAAAATAGGGTCTGTGCTATTTTGGTCTTCGTTTTTATAGTAGGTGGAACCATCAGTTATGTAACTTCCTGACTGATACAATTGGTATGTAATCTTGACAGGATACTCTGGTTCACCAGCTCTATAATAAATATGTACATCAAAGCGCTGCTCAAAGGTAGTATTATCTATCCAATTTTCTGCATTCTTAATTCCATCTAATGTATAATATGTATCCTGTGGCTTAGTTCCATTCTTAACCTCAATAATACCATTAATATAAAGATCATCATTGTCTTTTATTGTCTCTAAATCCGTACCCTTTAAGGAATCATTGACTTGCTTTTTTGTTAAGTAAAAAGTAACTTCTTTTTTTCCATCGGGTCCTGTGGGACCTTCTATTCTTTGGTTCGATCTAATCATAAATATTGCATATTTATTATCCTTTAAAGGATTACCGTGGCTTATGTCTCTTCGAACAGTAAAACCGATAGTTTCCCATGTAGTATTTGTTGTAGCTGCCGTATCAGTTGTAGTAAATTCAAAATTTCCGTTATTGTACATATCCGCATCGGTGGCGGCTTCTACCTTGGATCCAGGTATGTTTACCATTACAAAGGTAAAAATACATATTAATATAATCAATATTCTAACTAATTTTCTTTTCAGCAAACTCTCACCTTCCTACTCTTAATAATCAATCAGAGAATCATTAGTTACATAATAATCACTTCCGTTACTTGATCCATTAACTGTTCCTAATTTGATATCATATACTCCAGTAAACCAAGTATCTTTTTTTAAACTTTCTAATAACACTCTGTCACCTCCAATCAATTCATTAGAAGTTAGCTTTGATCCTGAATATGTTAGCTTAAACTTAACATAAGTTCTTAAGTAGTAGCCTGCACCATGTTGATACAGTGTTGATGGTTCAACTATTATTGTTTTACTTTGTATCACTATCTTATTTTTCTTGACAACTTCCACATATTTTTTTATTTCATCTGTTATCCTCTTATCACTATATGCGTCTCCATATTGTGTATAGCTACTTCTCAGTCCATTAATCCATGAATTATTAATTGTTTTATAATTTACGTTAAGACGGTATTTAAGATTAGTTTCAACTCTATTAACCCATGTTTCTAAATATTTATCTAATACGGACTGCATCGCTCCATCACAAAAAATAATATCTTTAAATCTTACAGGGCTGGCATAATGTTCTAACTCAACTGGTTCAAAATAAAACGTACTCATTTGATACATAAACTTCATCTCATAAAAAGAATTCGGATAAGTAGTCAATATATATTCATAATCCTTAGCATTCTTAGGTAGATTGGTAGTTCTTATCAATTGTCCATCCGGGCTAATTTTAGTTCTTTTCTTAGTGTCTTTTAGCATTGCAACAGCACCTCTTGCACCTGCAATGGTCATGTATTCATTTCCTCTGAACTCTCTACTCTTTATGTAATACCCATTGCTGTAACCTTTCATATAACCTTTAGCATATACTTTGGCTACAGCCTCTCTTTTACTCTTTGTTATTTTGCTTATATCAGATATTCTTTCCTCCATCACAATTTTTAAAAGTTTACGATCTAGGGTATCCCCATAAAGATATTCATCTGCTCTGTTTAATATAAGCGCTGTATCTGTTCTTGTTAAATATGCTTTGTAATCTTTAAAATCTCCGGATTTTACAATGCCTGCAGTCATAGCCGCACTAAGATAAGGACTAGATTTGCCTTTATCGATAGTTATTCCTGTAGCTTGTACAACAATTCTTATAAAATCGGATACTTTAATTTTGCTACTAGAAGATGCTGCATTAGCAATAGGTGGTGTAGGCAATAGTACCCCACTTAATAAAATGATAATCGCTAACAATAAAGTTATATTTATAGATTTTTTACTATGTTTCATAAATCTCCCTTCTTTTTACACAAATAATTTAACTTTGAAGCTTTAATTTGGGGCTGAGTATTGGGTCAATTTAGAATGTTAGATGTGATAATATAGTATAGATAGTTATTCAACATACAGTAGAAGTGAGTATGATATGTTAACAGTCAAATGTCAGAGAAAAACCAAAATTTACCGTATAATACCATATTGGCTTACATTAGAGGGGATTGTCAATAGGAAATTGGAAGCAGCTACAGATTTATCACAATTATTTGGGAGCAAAGTAAATAAAGTCACTGGAAAGTCCTCTATAAAGTATAATAAAAATTAAGGCGTATATGTATTTAGCTTGGCGAGACCGTCCGACAAGGTTGTTTATGTTTGACTAGAGACTCAGTGGAGATTTAGATTTATTGTAATGGACTCATTTCTGAGTCTCTACAAAGAACATACCGCAGGAGGGTAAGGCCGCCAAATAAATATATATACGCCTTAATTTATCGAAATACTAAGTTGGACTTTTTAGTGACGTATAGTACAAGAATAGTACAGCAATACTACAACAATACTACAACAATACTACAACAATACTACAACAATACAACAATAGTACAATAGTGGTATTGTACTATATGATTAAAAAGTAATGCCTTTTGAGTACATCTAGTTTTATATGACAAAAGCAACAGTCTAAAGAAAGACCAATGATAAACAACCATAATAATCAAATTGCCATTCATAAACTGGTATGTTAAAATATTTACATACACTTGGTTTAAAGGAATGAATAAGGGTTACTATTAAGAAAAAGAAATGGAGTCTATAACCACATGGATGATAAAATAAAGTTTCAAGAAATGCTTCTGGACATACTAGAAGTTGCAAAAGTACAAGGCAATCAGCTAGGAATGAATGAGATTAAAGAGCTGTTTGGAGATATGAATCTTAACGAAGAACAATATGAACATATCTTTGCTTATTTGGCGGCACATAATATTAAGATTAAGGGTTACATCGAAAAATCCAATGAATATACAAGTGCCGTTCAAAAGGACTTGGCTAGGGATGAAGAGGCCCCTTTAGAACAGCCTGAGAACGAGGAAGAAGATAATCAGATTAATAATGATGTAATAAAGGAAGAGGACTCTATCTATCTGAAAATGTATCTAGAGGATTTGGAGGGAGTACCGATTGAATCCAAAGGTGAGATAGAACAGATATTTATAAATATGCGAAATGGTGACTTATCACAAAAAACAAGGCTTTTAGAAATCTATCTCAGAAAGGTTATCGATATTGCCCAGGAATATAAAAATAGAGGTGTTATATTAGAAGATCTTATCCAGGAGGGTAACATAGGTTTGATGTATGGTGTGGAAAAGTTCACTACAGATTCCAATCCTTTAGAAGAAATTGAGTATATAAACCAGGAAATCAGAAATCAAATAGAGTCAGCAATATCAGAAGAGTTAGAAAGTGATGATTTAGAAAGACGTGCTGTTGATAAAGTAAGCTATGTATCCAATGCAGCCAAAGATTTAGAGGAAGATTTGCTTAGAGAAGCCACGATTGATGAATTAACTGCTTATTTAAAGATGGAGAAAGAAGATGTTATTGATATATTAAATATGTCAGTGGACGCAGTAAAACTAAGCCATAATCATAGTAGTAATAGGGTCAAAAATGACCCCAGTCAAAAATGACCACAGTCAAAAAAGATAAAGATAATTTAAAAAGATTATAGGGTACAGGACCATAGTCAAAGCAAAATGAATAAGGTTTTACTGTAACTGTTTGGATTTGCATATAGAAAGGTAAGGCAACATGAGGATTAAACTAGACAAGAAAGTAGTTGATATTGAGACTGACAGAATCATAAAATGGTATGAGCCATTTCAAAAGAAAAGAACCTTTAGTTTGATATTAATACCAATTTCAATATTTTTACTATGGTTGGTAAAGGAAAATAGCTGGATAGGTGAGAATATTTTTGCTAGAGGTATTTATGTCCCGATATCTAGGTTAATTAGCATGGTAACAAGTGTTATACCTTTTTCACTTATGGAAGCAAGTTTTATTGGATTACCTTTTGTTATAATTACTATTCTAGTTATGTTTATTGTTAAATTAATAAAAAGAATCCAGAATAAAAAAAATATAATGTACTTTATAACCCTGTGTACGCTTAATATTCTATGTATATGTAGTTGGATGTACTTTTCGTATACAATTTTATGTGGTGCTAATTATCATAGATATCCTTTTGCAGAAATTGCTGGGCTTGAAATAGAGGAGTCCTCTAAGGAAGAGCTGTATGAATTAACCCGTTCACTATCGGAGAAAGCTAGTGAATTGAGGAAGGTGATAGCTTCTACGGAAGGAATTGCCACCGAGGATGGTAATATTATATTAGGACTTGATAACTGGGAAAGCGTTGCAAAAACAGCAAACCAAGCTTATGAGAAAATAGCATCAAGTTATCCTGAACTAGGAGGAAAATATGACTCGGTTAAAAAAGTATATTTTTCAGAGTTTATGTCACGCATGGAGATAACGGGAATATTTTGGCCCTTTACCGTGGAAGCCAATGTCAATATAGATGTACCAGAATACTCTATTCCGGCTACTATAAGTCACGAGCTAGCCCATCAAAGGGGATTTATGAGAGAAGATGAGGCAAATTTTATTGCGTATTTAGTCTGTACACAATCGGATGATGTATTGTTTCAATATAGTGGAGTGATGTTGGCCCTTTCCTATGCAGGGAATCAGCTGCATAGCCAAAGTCCTGAACTTTATCAGAAGTTAAGAGAAACATATACAGCGGAGATGAATATAGATTTAAGAGAAGAGTATTATTACTGGGCTAAGTATGAAGACACAGTCATTAGCGCTGTATCTACTACCATGAATGATAGTTATCTAAAAGCGAATAGTCAGGAAGACGGCGTAAAAAGCTATGGACGTATGGTAGATTTGTTATTAGCAGAGTATAAAATGTCGCTCGATTAAATCTACCTACTATATACATAAAAACGTCCTTCTTTTCCAACTCGTTGCAAAGCACCGACACTGTAAAGAACATTTAACGCAGTGTTTGCATGGGATTTGTATAAACCGCTTTCTTTTTTATATTCCTTTGATGTAAATGTGCTTGGCAAAGTGTTTGGTATAAGCTTTTCATAATCGGAAATATTTCGGATGTAGATTTCATTTGAAATAGATAAAGGGATTCTGTCTGACTTGGTGGATCCCTTTTTTTTATCCTGACTCCAACCATCTAATAACTTATATTCTTCTAAGTCTATAAGGATGATGAGAATACAAAGGTTTGGGTGGCTTAGATAGTCTTTTATTTTATACAATTCAGGAAATATCATATAGGGGGTCCCTTTTTTAGGTGATTTTCTAGGAGGACTGATTTCTCCTGTTTCAAGATTAACCCATCTTAGATATTTGGTTGCTGGTATAGGGTAACAAATGGTCACCTTGGTCATTTCAAGGAAAACGGATAGTTTTTTTCTAAGTTTATTAAAATTCCCGGTTTGAATTTCAATAATACCATCTTTGTTATAAATGTCAGCATAGTAATTATTTATTTTTTTTTCGTGATGATCAGAATCGGGTGAAAGATAGTTTTTTAGCACGGCATGAACCGTCTTTTCGCCTAATGTACCAATGCCATTTTCTATTTTTTCATGATCTATTACTTTATCAATTGCTTGTTTGAATAAGGTAGAATTCATAAATATGCTCCAGTAACAATAAAATTGTATAAATTTATATACAGTATACAGGTTAAGAATATCCCATTTATAAGATTACGTCAATGAATTAATCGGATCCAATCAACCTCCAATATACAATAGCAAATCATGAATAATATCTTGTATATATGCTTAAGTTCATCTATAATACTTCATATAGAAACCTAATTGACAGATGAGATGAGGGAATATTAAGAAAATATAAATATACACGAGATATAGAAAAGTCATATATACAAGATTAGATAAGATATAGACAGGATAAAATTGTTAAAACATTGATTTATTAAAGTGGCATTTAAAATCTAATTGCCCAGAATACAAACAGGAAAGGATACAGTATAGAAACATGTAAAGTTTATATGTATTTACTATACTAGACAATAATATGAATTATAAAAAAACTGCACAAGAATTAATCCAATATATAAATTTAGCTACTTCACCTTATCAGGTAGTGGAAGAAAGTATAAACAAATTAAAAGAGGAAGGATTTATTGAACTAAATCTTTCTAATCCTTGGACCTTAAAAGAAGGGCAAGGTTATTATGTTATGCCTTATGCAACATCACTTTTTGCATTTACAGTGGGAAATGAATTTAAACCAGGATCTAGCCTTAGAATAGCAGCAGCCCACACCGATCACCCTGGATTTCGTGTAAAACCAAGAACTGAAATGATTTCTAACTCTTATTGCAAGTTAAATACAGAAGTTTATGGTGGGCCAATATTAAGTACATGGATGGATAGACCTCTATCGATTGCAGGTAGAGTGGCATTAAGAAGTGAAGATCCTTTTAAGCCTGTAATGAGAACAATTGATATTAAAAAGCCAATTTTAATCATTCCTAATATGGCTATCCATATAAACCGAGATGTTAATAAGGGTGTTGAACTGAATAAGCAAACAGACACCATTCCTTTATTCTCCATGGTGGAAGAAGATATTAAGGAAGAGAAATTCTTCTTAAAATACTTAGCAAAGGAACTTGATTGCCAAGTATCAGATATTCTTGACTATGATATGTATATTTACAATCAGGAGGAGGGAGGATTTGTAGGAGCAAAAGATGATTTTATCTCCTGCCCAAGACTTGATAATCTGACATCTTGTTGGGCTTTATTAAAAGGAATTATTAATGGCAATAGAAAAGAAGGCATTAATCTAATTGCCCTTTATGATAATGAGGAAATTGGCAGCAGGACAAAGCAAGGCGCTGATTCCGTGTTACTAAATATATTGTTGGAAAAGATTTATGACGGACTTGGAAATATAGCAAAAGAAAGACTTTATGAAGCCATGGCGGATAGCCTTTTGATATCTGTAGATGTAGCACATGGCATTCATCCAAACAGACCGGAAAAGTATGATCCTACAAATAATACGAAATTAAACGAAGGTGTGGTCTTTAAAATAGACAGCAATCAAAAGTATACCTTTGATACAGAAGCAGTTGCGATTATTCAACAAATTTGTGAAATGAGTGAGATTAAGTATCAGAAATTTGTGAATCGTTCTGATATGCCTGGTGGCGGTACATTAGGTCCTATTATTTCCTCTTGGCTACCAATGAAGACAGTGGATTTAGGAATTCCACTATTGGCCATGCATTCAGCAAGAGAGTTAATGGGCACAAAAGATCAGGAATACTTAGAAAAATTAATGAAAAACTTTTTTTCTTTATAAAAAATTAAGGAATTATAGTGCTTATCACTAAAAAACAAAAAGAATAAAACATTCTATTGACAGAATACACAAAAATTGGTATACTCAAATAAGTCGATACAGAAGGTATTGTACTAGAGGAAGTAAGCGTTGGGGAACGTGAGAGGGCAGAAGCTATTATAAAAAGTAAGACTAATTGATACATGTACTTGGAGTTCGGGGTGCATATTTGGTTAGTCTTATTTTTTATATTTATTGACAGCATCTAAATATCTTTCTTATAATAAGGCTATAACCTACTAAGGAGAAGGCACATGTCGGAGGGTAATGAAAAAGATCTACTAAATCAGTATAAGGATATACATAGCCTGTCGCAGAAAGAAAAAAGCTCCATAACTTTGATAATTAACCCTGAGAAAAATCAGATCGCTGTTAAGAAATGTATTACAGGGAGTAGTATAGATATCTATAATAAGTTGAAAGAGACCACAAATATTCACTTTCCAAAGATATACTTATTAATGGAAGAGAAAGATAATATAATAACTGCGTAATAACATATAAAAATAAAGCAAAAGCCTCTAAGTAAATTGCTACATTTGATAAAAGTTGTATTATCAAAGAGAAAAATTTCCAAACAGGTATGTAAAAAATTTTTATTGTATGTTAATATATTAGAAATGGGGATAAAAACCCCCTTTAATAGAATACGATTAAAAGGATACGGATTTATTAAGCATTTGAGTTAGAAGAAGTAAAGATTTTAAGAGGGAAGAAATTAAAAATTTGTTGATTACTGGGGAGTATTAACAATATAGATGAAGCTGTTGCATCAATGGTTTATGAATCGTTGGTGAGACAGCTTTTCGTTTATGAAATTCTTTATAAACCATTTCATTTTACTATTACAATTTATTTTAAATTATTAAGATTTTTACTCCATTTGCCGAAATAACTGATAATAGGTCACACAGTAGATGGGGGATACCATGAGAGTCGATGGACATTTTTTAGTAAACCAAACTAAAGTATCTGATGCGCTAGTAGAAGATAAGAATATAGATAACTTAGATAACATAGAAACAGGAAAGAAAATAAATGATAACGGCGTCCTATTATCAGAAAAAAGTGATAGGACAAAGGGGTCAGATTTTATTGATTATAAAGAAGAAGTATTAAAATCCCAAGAAAAAGATAAACAGGCAGAGTCACAAAAAGAAGAAAAAGATATCTCTAATACAGCCAGTCGTTTAACGGAAGAAGATTATAAAAGTTTGGATGAAGAGGGAATTACCCTTGAAAAATATAATTTAGAACGATTAGACCAGATGATAACTAGAATAAAATCTCAAAGAGACTTTAAAGAAGAAAATTTGATTCAGCAAAAGGAGAAGTTATCTCAGAAAACAGAGGAGCTTAGAGAAATCAGCAATTCCTATGGTGCAGACAAGGAACTGATAGAAAAGCTTGAGAATGCTAATATTCCTATTACCCAGGCTAACGTGTTAAAATTATCTAATACATGGGAGATGGCACAAGGAGTCATAGATCTTTCTGATCAATCTATGGCTTATATTGTGAAAAATGGATTAGATCCTACTATAGAGAATCTTTATAAGGCTAAATATAGTGCCAGAACAAGTGATACAACTGAAATAACCGATAAAGAGTGGGAGAGTCTAAAAGTCCAGGTGGAATCTATTATGACAGCATCAGGACTAGAGAATACTCAAAGCAATATAGAAAATGGAAGATTTTTAATAGAAAATAATCTTTCTGTTAATGCAAAATCCTTATGTGCCATGGCGGATTTAAATTTAATAAAGCAAACGGTAAATAAGGATATGGTTTTTAATAAGGGGATAGAGGCAATTGCCCAAGGAAATTCGCCAGAATCCGCTTCTCTTAGTATGATCAATAATGACCGTGTATCTAATATCGTATCAACCTTTGAGAGTATTACGGATGAAGCCATACACTATGCTCTAAAAAAGGGAGAGAATGATTTACAGTTTGAATTAAATTATGTGAATTTAAAAAATAGCCAAAGTAATGTAGAAGAAGCTACGTATAAGGGTACACAAATAGGTGAATCAAAAGAAGAAGGTAAGTATAACAGTACACAAATAGGTATATCAAAAGAAGATGGGCAAAAGAGCACCTCAATAGGTATATTAAAAGAAGCAGAAAGTTTAGAAGATCTGGATATAAAGACTATAACCGTAAGAAGACAATTAGAGGAAATAAGATTAAAGCTTACCACACAAGTGGGTACTACCTTAATTAAAAACGGCCTTTCTATAGAAACAGCCTCACTTAGTAAAATAATAGATGAGTTAAAAGCAGTAGAAGATAGTTATTACTCTAATCTTTTAAAAGAAGGAAATATAAATACAACTGCTGTAAACACGGATATAATTAAATCTAGTTTACTTGGTATGGAGGAGCTAAAAAGTGCACCAAGTTATATGCTTGGTGAAACGTATTCAAAAAGGCATACCACTACAGTAAATGAGTTGGTGAAAGCTAGCAAGGAATATAAAGCAAAAATTGCAGGTGATGCATATGAAACCTTAATGACCACACCAAGGTCAGATCTGGGTGATTCTATAAAAAAAGCCTTTGGTAATGTAGAAGATATCTTAAGTGATATGAACCTAGAGAACAATGAGGCCAATCAAAGGGCAGTCAGAATTCTTGGTTATAATAGCATGGAGATTACGAGTGATTCCATTCATGAAATCAAAGTATATGATGCCCAGGTAAATCATATGTTAAAGAACTTTCATCCGGCAGTTGCTATAGAAATGATACGCGGGGGTCTTAATCCCCTTGATATGACTGTTTCACAGGTAAATGAAAAGCTTGATACAATAAAGGAAGAGTTAGGAGTTACAGAGGAAGAAAGGTTTAGTAAATTTCTATGGAAAATGGATAAAAATCAAAGTATATCAGAAGCAGAACGAAATTCATTTATTGGAATTTATCGGTTGTTAAATACCATAGAAAAAACCGATGGTGCTGCCTTAGGCTCTGTGGTGAATGCAGGGCAGGAAATATCTATGAAAAGCCTTTTGACAGCAGTCCAGAGTAAAAAGAATAAAGACATGGATTATACCATTGATGATACCTTTGGTACTTTAAGTCAGTATACACCAAAGAATGAGACTATAACAAACCAAATAAATACATCATTTTCTAACCATAGTACGGGGATAGAATCAGATGTTAAGTCTACTGATGTGGATGAAAAAATTAGTTATATAAAGCAAGTGACTTCAGATATAAAGGATTTGTTAGAACCTGAGAAGTTGCAGCAATTAGGACAAGATAGCTTTATGGAAAGGTCCATTGAGACAGTTTGTGAAGAGCTTAAGTATATGGAAGAGAGTAGTGATGAACTAGCATATTACAAGGAGCAGTTACAGAATCTGAATGAATTAGTAAAAGTAAAGGCAGAGGCTATAGAGGTCCTAAAAAGTGCTGAACTACCTGTAACGGTAGCCAATCTAATGGCTGCAAAGGACCATTTATCTAAAGAAAATGGACTATATTCAAAGATAAATCAATTTCATAATAGTAATATTGACAATAAAAATTTACCATTTGACCTTGAATCCATAGCAGAGTCGTTACAAAATGACTTAACAGATCAAGAGACTATGGTAAGAAGCTACGAGACATTAAATGATGAGTGGAGTAAAGCTTTTTATTCCATTATGCCTGACACGCCAATATCATTATCGGACGTTAAATTGTTACAAGGAATTAGAAATGGAATGTCCTTTGCCACTCAAATGTCTTATAAAGAATCCTATGAAATACCAATAAAAGTAGGAGAGAATGTAACAAGTGTTAATGTGACATTTCTTAAAAATGCCGGAGATACGGGAAAAGTTAATATAACGATGGATTCTTCTAGTTTAGGAACTGTAATGGCTTTCGTATCTGTAAAGAACACTGAAGCAAATATTTTTATATCCAGTGATACAAGAGAAGGATATGAAACTTTATCAAAGGCAAAAGAGGATCTCATTGAACTTATGCAGACCCAGGACTTAAAAATTAGGCAAATCAATTACGGAATGGGTAATCAAATGAAAGATAATAGCCGATATAACAATTATAGCGTATCAAAGAACCAACTAAAAGAGGAAGAAAAAGTTGATAGCAACACCTTATATACCTTGGCTAAGACAGTATTTATTCACGTAAAAGAAATGGAACTAAAATCACAAGCATAAGACATCAATCTACAATAATAAGCATAAACGCATCAATCTAAAATAATAAACTAAAAATGATAGAAAGGATGCCATCATACATAATATTTATGTAAAATTGGCGGTACACATTTTAAATGTTGTAACCTAGGAACAATCATGAGAATAAACCATAATATTTCTGCTTTAAAAGCAAATAATCAATTAAATAGAACCAATGGAGGCTTAGATAAAAGTCTTGAAAAGCTTTCTTCTGGCTTTCGTATTAACAGGGCAGCTGATGATGCTGCAGGAATGGCCATTTCACAAAAGATGAAGACGCAGATTGCAGGTCTTGAACAAGCATCAAGAAATGCATCAGATGGTATTTCTATTATTCAAACTGCAGAGGGTGCACTAACGGAAGTAAACTCTATGTTACAAAGAATGAGAGAGTTAGCGGTTCAGGCTTCCAATGCTACCAATACTACAGAGGACAGACAATCAATCCAAGCTGAAATTGATCAGTTAAGAGATGAAATACAAAGAATTTCAGATACCACAGAATTTAATACAAAGAAATTGTTAAATGGAAGTATTGATAAACAGACCTATACAGATAATGGAACAGTATCATTGGTTTCTGTATCTGATACAGTAAATACAGGTGATTATGGAATAGAAGTAACACAGTTACCTGAAAAAGCCCAACAGACAGGTGATCCTCTAGCATATACAAACACAGTATCTGGAACCATTAATATCAATGGTAATGAAATTGAAATCACAGCAGGGGAATCCCTTGACGTAGTTTATGAAAAGTTACGTGATGTATGTGAGTTAGCTAATATCGAAGTATATGCAGTGGATGCAACAGGAGCTAAATGTGCTCTGACAGATGCTGGTGCTAAGTTACAATTTGAGACCAAAGAATATGGATCAGGTAAGTATATTGAAATTAACTGTGACGATAATGATTTAAAGGCTGCATTAGGATTAGATATACCGGAAATGGCTAAGCAGACCGGTGGAGAGTTATCTTATACATCTACAGTATCAGGTACTATTAATATAAATGGTAATAAAGTTGAAGTAGCAGTAGGGGATACTCTAACAGATGTATATAATAAGATTCAAACCGTATGTGGGGGTGAAGATATTGATGTCTATGCAGTAAATGCTGCGGGAGTTAAATGTGCTCTAACTGATCCAGGAGCTAGACTACAATTTGAGTCACTGATAAATAATTCGACTAAGGACATAGATATAAGCTGTAATAATATTGATTTAAAGGCTGCTTTAGGATTAGATGATTTAACAGGTTCTGGAAAAAGAGTATACGGCGTAGATGCAGAGATTTCCCTTACAGATGGTTTTAAAGCAACTGCTACAGTTTCTTCCTCTGGAAACCAAGTAAAAGTTACGGATAGTAATGGATTTGAGATGATCTATGAAGTAGGAACAGGCGCCGCTGTAGGAGATGATATTAATATTATCGTTTTAGAAGCAGGTCCTATGCAACTTCAAATTGGTGCCAATGAGGGACAAACTATGGATGTTAGAATACCAAAGGTTACACCTAAGACTCTTGGAATTGATATGGTTAATATTTGTACGGATGAGGGTGCTCAAGAGGCGATTACACTATTTGATAATGCAAATACACAGGTTACAGGTATTAGAGCTAAGTTAGGTGCTTATCAAAATCGTTTGGAACATTCCATATCAAACCTTGATACAACCGCTGAGAATATGACAGAAGCATTATCACGTATTGAAGATGTGGATATGGCAAAAGAAATGGCTACTTATACACAATTAAATGTATTAGCACAGGCAGGAACATCAATGCTTGCACAGGCCAATGAAAGACCCCAGACAGTATTATCCCTATTACAGGGTTAATAGTATTACAGGGTTAATAGCATTACAGGTACAATAATTTACCATGTTAATCGTATTAACATGAAGCGTAATAGTTTAGAAAGGATGTTTCATCTGAATGAATAAGGAATTGGCTAAAACCTTTGCGACCAGAGTATCCCAGGCAACTAGAACTGAACTAATTGTAATAATGTATGAGGTTATAC
>JBKEAO010000010.1:0-20942 GCA_047972335.1 Anaerocolumna sp.
AACTTGTCTTTCTAAGTCGTCTTTTTGTTTATTACTTGAAACTCTACAATAGCCTATAATTTTTCTGTTTTTAATTTTTTCGCCTTTTATCCCTAAAAAATGATTGAGTTGTTCCCCAGAATAATATCTCGTTCCACCGTCCGATATATGATTAGGTATAAAACTACCTTTTCTATGCCAATATCTTAACGTTTGTGGTGTTTTACCTATCAGCCTTGAAAACTCACCTATTGAATAATATTTCATTTCTTATCACCTCTGTGATAAGAATCATACTTTTTATACTATTATTTAACATATTATTTTAGATTTTTATAAATTTATTTTAACTGCTTTTACCCCTCCTGTCTCATGTGTTGGTGTTGTAATGTTTGTGATATTGGTGATATTAGTGGTGATGATTGTATTGATGTTATTAGTGTTGATGACTATTTCTTCGTCTACCATATTCTAGTGAACTATTTATATAGTACACTAGTTTTTCAATTATGTCAATATGTTTTATTACAAAAGAAATAATCTTAATTCAACTATTACAAGGCTTACTCTAATTCATTTTATTATATTATATTTAAGTAATACAGCAAAAAAGACTTGCCTTAAAACATGAAGCAAATATCTCGTCATCACCAGATTATTTGCATTCTTATTTTAAAAGCAAGCCAATTTTATAGTTCAACTTAAATCATCATTTTGTAGTTTTAACTTTATTTATGTACCATATTATAAGTTATGAATATACATAAGATTTATTTTGGAGTAAAAATAGGGGAGGTTATTATGTCACCCAAAAAACAATATTATAAAAATGTTGCAGACAGTGTAATTTAAAATTTAATTTAAGAGGTATTGAAGGATATTACTGTGATTCATCCTTTGAGGCACTAACAATGACAAAGTGTTTTCTAACTCCTGGACCTTCTATCTCCTGGTGTGGTTCAGAAACCCTAAGTGAAATTGGGTTAATCAAAGAATTGAACAATTCTGATTATATATTATATGATCGAAGCTTAGCTCATACACCCGCGTGACAGTCGATCCTATCCTGGGTGTATTTTTATTATATAAAACTGTGCACTAACTATTAACTAAGCTTCGTTGAATACGGGTAGTATCTTTATAGTAAATTCAAATTCTTTCTCAGAAACCCTAAATTCTTCTGCTAATTCCGGTCCGCAAGAATTAGAACCTACACCACTCATCTTATAGTCTAGATGAACTATCGTTTCTTTACGTTGTACCAATTCATGAGAGTGGGTTGCATTTGTTATATCTTCTGGTGTATAATGGGCAGCATTGAAAGAGAATCCTGTGTCTGATATAAATTTAAGCCCCATACCAAAGAAATTAGTAACTTCCGCCCATTCAGTACCATATCTGGAGCCATTTTCTTGTGGCATCACATAGTTTTCAAACATATCACTCACTGTTGTTAAAAATCTGCTTTTTCTGACACTATTTTTTTTATCTATGTAGCTTTCATGAGGCCCATACCCAAAGTATTCAACTTCTTCATTTCCTTCTGCAAGAACTAGTTGTAACCCAAATCGTGGAAGATACTCTAAATCTTCTCTTACTAAAACCCTGGTTCTAAGCTCTATCTCCCCATTATTTTTAACCTTCCAAACTGCCGTTCCACTTAGAAGTTTATGTCTGCTATAACCACCAAGAGAGTAATTCACTGTAAACTCTATACTAGTCTCTTCTCTTTGAGATATCCTCGCATCATATACATGAGTAATCGCTCTTTCATATCCCTCTCGTAACCATTTGACCTTTACATTTCTATCATTGTCTATTGGTGCTCTCCAAATAATAAATTTAGGCACTTCTGTAATCATATCCATATGATTTTTTGATATTTTTGTAAAACCACCTTCATACAAGTCAAAGATATGATAAAAATCTAAACCTTTAATCATTATTTTATTATCCATTTGCTCTATTTTTATCTTACTATTCAGATTTGACTCGGCCTTAACATTAGGTTTTTGAACTGATAACTCAAATTGCTCAAAAGTTATTTCATAGCCATAATTAGCCCAAGTAGTATCTTTAGCCAATACACATGCAACTGTGAGAAATAATCTTCCTTGTGCATTTTCAGGAATTTTATATCCAAGTTCATAGATTTCAAATTTCTTAGGCGCAATTTCTAATTTCGCAAGATTTCCTTGCTGAATTATTTCACCATCTTTTTCAATCGTCCAGTGCAATAAAAAATCAGATAGGTTAATAAAATCGTAAAGATTTGAAACCTTTATTTTACTATCTTTTAAATCTTCAGCTTCTATCTTTACAGGAGCAATTATTTTCTTTAATTCAAGAAGCCCTGTATGAGGTTTCCTATCAGGAGTTACCATCCCATCAATACAGAAATTCCCATCATTTGGCATATCTCCAAAATCTCCACCATATGCAAAATACTCTTTTCCTTCAGACGTTTTGGTCCTTATTCCATGGTCACACCATTCCCAAACACAACCACCCATGAGTTTAGGATACTTATAGATAACATCCCAATATTCCTTTAAATCTCCTGGTCCATTCCCCATGGCATGGCTGTATTCGCATAGAAATAGAGGTTTTTTCAATTCTTCATTTTTACCATACTCTTCATTCCATTGGGGCGAAGAATACATACGACTTAGTAAATCATAGTCAGATGTGTCACTATGTCCTTTACTATGTTCTCCAGCACACTCATAATGTAGTAGTCTGGTATTATCCCTATTCCTAGTCCATTTTCCGATGGCAATATGATTTACACCATACCCCGATTCATTTCCCATAGACCAAATAATGACAGAAGGATGATTTTTATCTCTTTCCACCATCCTTTGTGCACGGTCCATAAATGACATCTCCCAAGATGAATCCTTAGCCAATAAATGAAAGGCTCCTTCTTTCCATAGTCCAGCACTACCAACTCCATGGCTCTCTATATCTGCTTCATCTATTACATAGAAACCAAACTCATCACACAAATCCAGAAAGCGAGGATCATTAGGGTAATGAGATGTTCTTATTGTATTTATATGGTGACGTTTCATCATCATCAAATCTTTCTTCATATGATTAAGAGGAATTGACTGTCCAAATTCTGGATGAGAATCATGTCTATTAACACCTTTTAATTTGACATTTATCCCATTTATTAAAAAAACACTATCAACAATTTCTATTCTTCTAAAACCAATGGATGATAGAATTACCTCTTCACCTTGAAGCAGGTACAATTGATAAAGATATGGATTATCTGCATTCCATAAAATTGGATTGTTAAGTTTAAGTACCAGCGTGTCCTTTCCTTTTATGCACTTATTGCTCGTCGCAATTATATGACCAACTGCGTCTTTTAATACCAATTCTACTTCACAGCTATATGATGTTTCAATCTCTACTTGAAGGTTAGCCGATTTAAAATCTGCTGCTACTTCTTGTTTTGCAAATACATCGATTACATGTTCTTTCTCTCTGGCCAGAAGATACACATCTCTAAATATACCAGAATAACGCCATTGATCCTGATCTTCTAGATAGGTTCCATCGCACCATTTAAATACCAACACAGCAATCTGATTTATTCCAGTCTTTACAAACTCCGTGATATCAAATTCTGCTGGCATTCTACTGCCCTTACTAAATCCAGCAAAAGATCCATTTACCCATAGATAAAAACAGGAATTTACACCCTCAAATACTATGTATTGGGACTTGTGTTCCCACTCCTCTCTTATCATAAATTCCCTAACATATACACCAACAGGATTATCTTTTGGTACATAAGGGGGATCGCAAGTAAAAGGATAATTATCATTGGTATAGTGACACAAATCGTAACCATTAACCTGCCAGCAGGAAGGTACTATTAACTTATCCCAATCCTTTGACACATCTATATCTTTATAGAAATTCTCATCTACACCACTAATATTCTTATGATATTTAAAATTCCAGTTTCCGTTAAGTGTCTGATAAAAAGGGGACTTCCCTCGGTCTTTTGATAAGGCATCTTTCTGATTACTATAAGGAATATAATAAGCTCTAGGTTTTAGTCTGTTAATATGCATTATTTTTAAATCTTCCCAATATTTTTCAATTACTATCATTTCAACTCCATTCCATGAATTATAAATTCATTTATTATTTCATATTATTCTGTTAAGATAAAAGACCTCTTATATTAATATATTTTGTAGTCTTTCAATTTATTTTGTCACTCCAACTAATATCAATTGTTTTACCATTCTTGATTCGTAGTCCCTTTACATATCCATTCTTAAACTCATCAGGCAATGCAGGTAATATTTTTAGTATTCCATCCCTGTCTTGAACTAGCATATTAGCAATTCCAGCTGTGCCTCCAAAGTTTCCGTCAATTTGAAAAGGTGGATGTGCATCCCATAAATTGTCATAGGTTGAGCGGATAAGCAATGTATTAAGATATTGAAATGCATTTTCTCCATCGCCTAATATTGCAAATATATTAAGAATCCATGCACAGCTCCATCCTGTATGACCACCGCCATTATTTAGACGTCTCATCAAAGATATACGGCTTGCTTCCTTTAGTTCACTATCATTTTCAAAGATTTCCGAAGGAAACAATCCATTTTTGCTCCCGATATATGAAGGCGCTCATAACCCTTTTTTAGGGAGCCATCTTGATAGAGAACTTCAATATCCGCATTAATATCCATTCCTCTGCTGCCTTGTATCACAGGATTTGTAGAATCCTTTACATACTCTGGATCCACATGTTCTGGGCATTTTAACTTCATATAAATACTGGTATCACGGTATTCTTGACTATATTTCAACTCTGATTGAAAAGATATATTTAAATCCAATAGTGGCTTATCACAGGTAAACTTCATAATAATTGCTTTACTTGGATAACTTGCAAAATATTCCCTCTGATAAAAATTTCCACCAACATGATAACCAATAGATATAATTGAATTTTCAAGATTTAAACTTCGTTCATATTCCGTAATCTCATCACCATGAAGAAACTCTATGAACAGATTCCCCAAAGGTAGATAAGATTCATTGTATTGCCCTAACATGTTGCATCTTATAAGCTCTTCTGCTTCTTTATGATATCCATCTATTATAAGTTTTCTAATTTGTTGTAGATATTTTGCTGCATCAGTATTGTTCTTATCATAGTAATTACCCGACCATATACTTTCTTCATTTAAGCCCAATAATTCTTTTGGGGTTCCCCCAAAAAATCATTGCACCAAGACTACCATTTCCGATAGGTAGTGTTTCTTCCCACTGCTTAGCTGGTTCATTGTATTGTAATTTCAACTTAGTTCCACCTTATCTATCTTGGATTCAAGTTCTTACTCAACCTTAGCACATAAAATACTTCATTTAGTTTAGATATCTGCTTATTTACAAGTACAACTATTTGAGTACTTAGCCACTGTACCACTTAGCTTCTATAAGAGCAAATCAATTTCCTGAGCAATAATTGAACATTCCTCCAATATATAAGGTGGTCTTTCATCAGGGTTGATTGCATTTAAACATATCCCTCTTAAAGATAGATTTTTAACATTACGTACATCAAGAAATGCAGCCCTGCTCCAATCAGGATAATAATTTTCTGAGCTAACCTCTTCCTTATGTATTCTTTTATCTAAAACTTTTGGATAAATAGATGGTATTTCACTTAATTTAACCCCACCTATAAAGGAGTACACAATATCTCTTAACAAAATTGTAGTAATTGGATTATTCTCATGAGCATCTATTCTAATACCATTAAATGAGGGCCTTCCCATAATATCATCCTTAAATCGATAATGGGTATTCTTCATCTCTTCATCATCCGTAATGACCACATTACTGACCAAAATATTACCCATAGTACCAATTGCTGGCATTTCAATCAGCCCTACGGAGGATCCTATGTCTTCAAATCGATTATTAAGTAGAAAGAAAAATGGTCTGGTTACATTGCGCATAACAATTCCAGTGACTGTTATGTCACTAATATTCCCACCTTCTGTACACTCAATCTTAATTCCTTCTCGCCAGACCCTATCAAAGGTACAATTAGATATTACAACACTACTGATATCCCCAATTGATTTCAATCCAATACGTATACCAGCGCAAATAGAGGTAAAACTGCAATTGGTTATATGTACATTCTTAACAGGCTTTTCTTTACTGCTGGCTTGAAGGCAAAGATTATCATCTGTCCCAAGTATCTTACATCCTGAAACATATACATCCTGACAACCATCAAAGTCAAGTCCATCCCCGTTATATCTCTTGTCGTTACAGATATCCAATCCATCACACCATATCCCAGATGAATCCAAAAATGCAGTAGTCCAAGCTGCAGAATTATATAGTCTAAGACCACTAAGACGAACATTTTTGCAATTTAATACACGTATCATCATTGGCCTGTATATAGAGCCATCGTTAGGAAATGCCTCTGCATTGCCATTAATAATACCCTCACCAGAAATACTTATATTTTCACAATTTTCACCATATATAAAGCATCTATCCATATCCTTTTCATTTACATAGCGATTGTAATGGGTATCATCTCCATAATCTCCAATATTACCACTTGCATAAAGCACTGCACCAGCTGTTATGGTAAGACTTACATTACTTCGAAAATATAAGGTACCACTTATAAAAGTACCATTTTCCAAAAGCACTGACCCACCACCATTTTCATAGCAATAATCAATTGTACTTTGAATTGCTTTGGTATCAAGACTCTTTTCATCTCCAACAGCTCCAAAATCCTTTACATTATATATAGCCATACGTACCTCACTATTATATTGTATTTATTCTGCGATAAGTATGTGGATGCCTATTGGATAGTCTCATCTCACGAAACTCCTTACAATCCCTCATATCAAATTCACAAATAATTACTTCTTCTTTGCCTATAGAACCACTTATAAGTACCTTACCATCTGGGCTTATAACTTCACTTGGATTTCTCATTCCAGTAATGTCCTGATTAAATGGTACTGACATAATACCCGCTACGTATATACCATTTTCGTAGGCTCTCGCATGTCCATAGATCTGCTCCCAGCCCCATGTAGGGCATAAAATTAACTCTGCTCCATCAAGTACCAGTTCTCTGCAACTTTCCGGAAACTGCATATCCCAGCAAACCAAAAGACCTATTTTTCCATACTCTGTATCTATTACCACATATTCCTCACCTGGGGTAAGACTATCATTTTCACTACCTGCCAAATGAATCTTATCGTATATGTGAATAATTTCACCTTTTTTGTTATACACAATAGCTGAATTATACATATCATCACCTCTTTTATTATAGGCTCCTACTATTATATATTTTTGATACAAACTGGCTAATTCAGATATCCTAAGAAATAGGTTCTGCTTCATATCAGAAACAACCTCAGTATAATCACAATCTATTGATGTTTGCTGCCCACAGAAATTAATAGCTTCTGAAGTTACAATCATATCACAGTCCCTTTGGCAGGCTTCTTCAATTAACCTAATAGCCTGTTCTTCCATATCAGTGCGATATTTAATGACCTCTTCCTTTGAATATATGATTTTTTTATTGTCGAAATCATACAACTCATTATGCTTTGTTTGTATTAAAGCAAGTTTCATAATTATCCTCTAAGCTTTCATCTTTGTATTCGAAATAATCAAAGTCTGCATAGGTTCCAAATCCCGTTAAGTCCTGGCAGCAGATTCCAACCATAGCCCCCGTAAACCACCCTTCATTACATGCTTCATCAGATAGTACACTGGCATCAAATGTTGGACCAATAGATGAGTAGTTATCCTCCCCCTCTACGCTGTAATAAAACTGAAGCTTATCATAATCTACAGTTACCTTTAGAAACAACTTTTTGTCTGGCTCAACAGGTAAGAAAGCGATGGGATATTCATACTTTTTATTTTCTGCTGTTAGAATAGAAATGCATTTACCCATATCTTCATCATGGGTTATATGTAGATAAAAATAATTGTCTGTATCATAAAGACAGATTAGTCCTGCCATATTTTTAAATACTTCAGGTTCAAACTCAAGGCATGTACTAGCCTCAAATCTAAATTCCCTCCACCTTCTTGCTATAAGACTCTGACC
Source organism: Anaerocolumna sp. (assembly GCA_047972335.1). Classification (GTDB taxonomy): domain Bacteria; phylum Bacillota; class Clostridia; order Lachnospirales; family Lachnospiraceae; genus Anaerocolumna. Next base: position 8,138 of record JBKEAO010000010.1, read on the forward strand.
AAATCTAGAGGACAAACCAGATCTGCCATACAACCTAAGATATCCTTTTCTTGCTGTTAAGGAATAATAATGTTCATCCAGTGGTATTCTAAGTGACTGATATTCCAGATCAAGTACCTCTTCATCAAAGTTATCCCTGTCTGGTTTTATGTCAAACTTATACTCAGGTAAACTTGGAGCCTTCACTTCAATATCTGGAAGGGATGTACCATTATCTAAGACAAGCCAATCCTCAGGTGTCCATTTCATCTTTTGTATTGCAGTTTCTCTTCCTAAGGTATAACGTCTGCAATTTGCAAATCTTACTCCTTCTGAATTTCGGTTTTCAAGGGCTCTTCCACACAGGTGTACAGCATACCACTCACCATTTTGAGTCTCTACCAGATCACAGTGTCCAGACTTTTGGAGTAGATGTTCTGGATGGTTTCTTGCTGTTAATATGGAGTTGCCTTCAAACCATTCATAGGGTCCCCATATATTTTTTGAACGTTGTATGGATTGACCATGTCCTTCTCCTGTTCCAGTATCTGCAGTAAACAGATAATAATAGTCACCTCTTTTAAAAATATGGGGACCTTCTAGAAATATTTTATCCCCTCTGTATATTTCTACTGGTTTTCCAATCATTGTCTGGGCTGCCTCTGAGTACTCCTGCAATACTAATCTCCCTGCATACTTCTTCGGTATTCTATGATCTGTGACCATACTTACCATATATTTTCTTCCATCCTCATCATGAAATAGAGATGGATCAAAACCAAAGTTATTAAGGGCTATGGGTTCTGACCAGGGGCCCATAATATTATATGCTGTTACTAAGTAATTATTGGTATCATACATATTGCAGTAAAAAGAGTTTACTACTGTATAAACCAAATAAAAGGTATTATCATAGTAAGTAAGACAAGGTGCCCAGATACCTTGAGAAGGTCCTACTCCTTTTATATCCAATTGAGATACTCTGGTTAGAGGATATGTTATAAGTTCCCAATTCACTAAATCTTTAGAATGATGAATGCGCACACCTGGCCACCATTCAAAGGTTGAAGTAGCAAGATAATAGTCCTCACCTACCCTAATAATAGAAGGGTCTGGATGAAAACCTTTTAATATGGGATTTCGAATTATTCTATTCATATTGCTCCTCTCTTACCAAAGAAAAATATCATTTCCTTTTAGTTTAAAAATTGCTTCCATAAAGTAATAATCCCCATAAATAATATTAATATGTTTCAAAGAGTGATAGGCCTCAGAACCATTTGAAACAATGCCATCACTTTCTTTTCCCCAGATACAACGGTTCTCATCTAGTGTTTTTAGAAGCTTGATTGCTGCGTTTAAATACATACGTTTTTCTTTTTCAGGTACGACTTTTGCTATCTCTATAAGACCGCATGCTGCAATTGTTGCTGCTGTTGAGTCTTCATAACTATCTTCTTCTGGTTGTCTAAAGTCAAGGGGTATAATTCCATCTTCACCTATATTTGCTATAAAATAGTGGGCTATCTTCTTAGCTGTATGCAAATAAGCTTCTTTACCAGTATGTAAATAACTCATCATAAATCCATAAAGTGCCCAAGTCTGTCCTCTGGTCCAGGAAGATCCTTTTTCATAACCTTGACCGCCATAACTAGTTACTTTATCACCGGTAAATGGATCGAACTCCACAATATGCTCGCAAGAGCCATCTGGTCTTACAAAGTTCTCCATTGTTGTATCTGCATGACGCATAGCAATATGTTTAAATCTCGGGTCCTTGCTTTCTTCAGAAGCCCAGTATAACAAAGGAATATTAAACATACAGTCAATTATGGCCCAACCTCTGGTATCATCACTGTCAACTGCATTCCAAGCTCGAATAAAGTTACCAGCAGGATTAAAACGTCCTGCTAATAGATTAGCAGCATGCATTGCTCTTTTACGTGACTCTGAATTATTGGTCAATCGGTAATCAGCAACTGCAGTGGTAAGCCACATAAATCCTACATCGTGATGAAGCCCATAATAATCTATGAAACACTGATCCAGCTTTTCCTCTGATATTCTGGCTATATTGGCGTACTTTTCATTACCTGTCTCGTGATACATAAGCCACATCATGCCACCCCAGAAACCGTTTGTCCACCAAGACAAACCATCGTTCATTCGTGCAGGTTTATCACTCATATTATAATCATCATGCACTCCATCATAAGTTGTATAAGGAATCTTATTTTTTGATTTTTCACTAACCCATTCCATCTTGTCAGTAATTTTCTTAATTACTGAATCTACCCATATTTTTTCTTCTGCTTTAAGCATTTATATACCTCAACTTTCATTAAATGTCTCTCACATAAAATGTCATTACCTATATAATTCATAGACTGATGATTTTATATCCTAATCTTATTCAGACTTATTTAATTTATTTGGATATCTAAGTTTATCCTACCACTACCTATTCTAGTGTAAGTAACTACCCCTTGCTTATCCTTATTAATAATTACTTTATTTCTAATTCCACTTTCATAAGCAAAGGATTGATAATCATCTTCATAAAGAGTAAAAGATGCTTCTCCATCTCCAAATACTCGTACTCTTATCTGAAATATTGTTTCTGGTTTGATACACATAACTGGTCTGGCAAGGGGCAATAAACTATTATCTTTTACATAAACTGGAATTTTATTATAAGCTACATCAATTCTTTGGTGGCAGCCACCCTCTATCACTTCTCCAGTAAAAAAATCATACCATTTGCCATGTGGCAGATAGATATCTCTTGCTGTTCCATCTTCAATGGTTAGTGGGCATACTAACAGATTATCTCCAAACATATACTGATCATCAATATTACGAACATTAACATCATCCGGGTAATCCATGACTAGTGCTCTCACTGGTGGGATTCCTTCCTTCTCATATGCTACAAATGCACTATATAAATAAGGCAGAAGCTCCATTCTAAGTTCCATAAGTTGCCTGCACTCATCTGTATAATAAGCTGCCTCCTCCATCCAAACACCTTCCAGATTTTTACTTATATCCACCTGCTTCCAAGGTGGGTTAGGAATACGCCAACTGTTAAAGAGCGCATGAGCAGAAAATACAATGGTCTGAACTCTTCTAAGCAAATCATTTCCGTCTTTACAATCCCTTACTTCAGGTGCCCAGAGAAGTCCAGAAAAACCAGAGGTTACCATTCCTCTGATGAATTGTTTATGATTGTACAAGTCAGAATATAAAACAAAGGGAAGGGGCGCCGCCAAAGCTCCTGCGGATCGTACCTGAGAATAGGTTCTAATCCCTCTCTCTCGATATGCATCAAATAAAAGGTTTTGATACAGCATTCCAATCGCCATATGCATCTGCTCTCCATCCATACCCGAAGGAAACTTGGTGGAATCCGGAAAAGACCAGTTAGACGGATTATAATCTGAATTATCACACTCATCAAGTTTGAATCCCATAATCCCTTTATCAATAAACGTTTTCTTATGATACTCACTAAATATATCTCTGGCTTTTTCTGTTGCAAAATCAGGTACAAGACCATTCCACACTTCATAATCTCCACTATATTCCTTTATGTCATCATAAAAAGGAGCAGTAGGGTAAACATACAGGTGTTCCCAGAGATTGATTTTAATTCCTTGTTCTATTAATTCCTCTATCATCTTTTGTGGTTCTTTAAATAAATATGACCATTTAAAGGAACAAGAATAACTGTGGGAGTGCCATCCAGGCTCAAGTCCCAGTACATCCAGTGGCATTCTGTCCTCCTTTATTTGCTTTACCAAATCCCGAACCGTATCCTGACTACTTCCTCCATAGGTACGATACCACATACCTAAGCCCCACATTGGTGGAGTACAACCGCCGCCCGAGAACAGATTATATCTCATAACGACTTCTTTTATATCTCCAGCAAAGAAATATAATGTTATTCCTCTAACACCAGGAATTTCAATGATAACTTTTCTCTCTTCCTTAGCCTTTTTCAAAGCATATAGAGCGGATTCTGAGAATTCTTTATGCATAACATTTTCTTCCTTTTTCTCTGCTGACACTCCTTTTTGCGTTACTGTTCCCATATGAAAAGTTATATAACGATATGAATCCACAAAAAGTCCATATCCTGCCGTTGACACATAAAAAGGTACCGGTGCGTGACTTTCTCCTGTGTCAGCAGGAGGATCAGAATTCACTTTTATAAATCTTCTACGCCCTGCGTGGTTCATACTTTTTAACTGTAATCCAAATCCATAAATATCTTCGCTTGAATCCATGGGAAGTGTAATTGTAAGACCCCTGTTACTATGATTCCATTGCAAATTACTAATAACCGCTGGTTTTAGTACCACAGATTTTAGATTATATAAGGCCTCAGAATTTATATCGAAATTTCTTAGCTTATTTGGTGTCATTGTTTCTGGCTCACCTAAAGTAAGTTTCCAGACTCCATTTTCTATGTTTTCTATATCAAACATTCTTTTACTGTTTCCTCTCTCTTCCAATTCATGCATAAATCACATTACCTTGGGTGAATAAGTATAATTGTAATGCAATATAACAATGGCATAACCATTACTTTTTAATCATAATCTCTTTTCATTTTTGGTACAATGTAATATAATATACTGACTTTTTCTGCTTACTTTATGGAGGATTTCCTATGATTGCAGTAACAAACTGTGGACACGATTCAAGACATAGAACAAAATTTCAAATACAATGCAAAAATGGTGTGCCAAATTACATCTTACTTTTGGTAAAAACGGAAGCTTTTTTTGATATTTGTGGAACTATAAAGAACACTAAGCCAAATATGATAATTATTTTTGACAAAAACACATATACACATTATGGTTGCGAAAAAGATTATTATAATGATGACTGGATTCATTTTGATTTTATTGAAGAAGAATCCTTAGTAGAAACTCTACAACTTCCCCTAAATCAACCTATATATCTTCCCTATATCATTACCTTATCCAATTATGTCCGCATATTGGTTCAAGAAAGTCATGGTAATAGCATTCATAATGCTCCTCATCATCAATTGTCGATTGATCATATTGCAGAAAGTGTTCATATGAGCCCCTCCTATTTTCAGCATCTATACAAAAACATATTTCATATATCCTGCATACAAGAGGTTATCCATGCACGAATAGAAAGGGCCAAATTCTATCTTACCACAACAGATATGACCATTAAGACCCTCTCAGAATTCTGTGGCTACAAAAATGAATTACATTTTGCAAGACAATTTAAGAAAAAAGTCGGACTTACTCCTTCTCAATATAGAGAGCTTACTCACTCCTACTAATTCTTTTTCGATAGCTAGCTGGTGTTTCTTTGTAGCGTTTTGTAAATAATTCATTAAAACTTCGGACATCTTTAAACCCAATTCTTGATGCAATGTCATATATTTTATAATCGGTGGACAATAGAAGTGATATGGCATGTTCCAGCCGAATGTTGTTTAAGTAGTCCTTAAAGTTCATATTGGCATTTTTTTTAAAAAAGGTACTAAAGTAGGAAGTATTCATATGTACAATGCCTGCCAGAACTTCTAGCGTCAAATTCTCCCTATAATGGGCCTCGATATATTCAATTGCTTTGATAATATCTTTCTTATCATTATTCACAACGACACTCTTTAAACTTTGCATATACTCTAATAAATATCGTTTAAACACTTCAGTCATTTCCTTATAATTATAGCTATTCCGGCCTTCTTCAAGAACTTTTTTCATATCTGGTTTCAGTCCTGAAAAATTCATACCAATATACCATTCTTCCACAGCACGAAGTACATTGTAAAAATAAAAACACGCATCATCCTTCTTACCATCAGACATTTTACAGATCAACCACTTAAGTTTATCAAAACATTTACAAAATTCTCCCTCTTCTTGTAACGTAAGTGAATGTTGTAATTGTTTGATAGCTTCATTAAACTCAAGCTGGGAAGTTTCCCTACTAAATACTGGTTCAGATACTTGTATTATTAGATTCTTTAGTTGATCTTCAAAGTAAAAATATCCACGGTATAGATTGCACAATGAATATTCCTCACCAATAGCTCCCATACTATCTGCCACATTACCTACAATTACACCTACACGGTGTTTCGTTTTTAAGAAGATATCATTACATAATTGCTCCAATATTCTCTGAGCTGTTATTTTATCGGTACCTTTTAACACTCCAACTATATTGTCATTTTTTTCAAATACAATTCCCAGCTTGTTTTCTTCCAGATATTTCTCAATAAAACTAAATATTGAGAACCGTATTAGTCTTTTAGCATAACTATCTACAGATGGATGAAATAGGATTTCAAATAAAGATGTAATGTATGTTGTTTGCTCAATTTCTATTAGATTTTCATAAGGGATACCACTTTGCTCTTTCTCTTGAAAAACCATTTTCTTTTCATTTTTATCCTGTCGTTTAGATAGTGACTTATTAAGTGACTTCACTAATTCTTCCTTTATAAGCGGTTTTAACAGATAATCAACAGCACCATAAGTAAGTGCATCTTTAGCATAGCTAAATTCCTGAAATCCACTAAAGAAAATAACATCAGTTAAAATATGTAATTGTCGAATTTCTTTTAAAATATCCATACCTGACACATTGGGCATATTGATATCAAGAAGAGCAATATCAGGTTTTAATGTAATAATTCCTTCAAGAGCAGTTTTACCTTCTAAATATTCACCTACTATTTCAATTCCCATACTATCCCAGTCAATCAACTTTTTAATTCCTTTAATAATCACAGCCTCATCATCTGCTACAATCATTTGTATCATTTTAAATACCAGCCTTTCTGAAACCTATATAACTAGAATTACAGGTGTGTATTTTGGCCTGCTTTCTTTTATTTTTTGATTTTATACTAGCTCTTATTCTTGGGTGGAGGCAAGTGGTAATCTAATTCTGACCATCGTTCCTACGGAAATTGTACTACTAATGATTAGTCCGTATTCATTACCATATAGATATCTTAGACGATCATTTACATTCTTTAGCCCAATGCTTTGCCAATTATATTCATTCTTGATTCCAATCTCGTTGCTGTCCAAAAACGTAATAAGTGCCCGTAGGGTTTCTTCATCCATCCCAATACCATTATCCATTAATACTATTTCAAAAAATTCTTCTGTCACATCCGCTTCAATTAATATACTGCCAGAATTATTATGAGGTTTCAAGCCATGAATATAAGCATTTTCCACTATAGGTTGAAGTATCAATTTAGGAACAATGATTTTTCCATAATGCCCCAAATTCATTATCAGTTCTATATTGCTATTGTTACGACAATTCAACAGATATACATATTTATGGACAATCTCGGCTTCCTTTTCCAGTGGTACAAGATCGCCTACTGGTCCAATTACATAATGAATCTGAGACGAAAGAGCATCTATCATATTAGATACCTTTTCATCTCCTTCATTTAAAGCGGTCATCCTAATTACTTCCAAGGTATTATAAAGAAAATGAGGATATATCTGTGATTTAAGGGCAGTCATTTCCGCTTCATTTTGCTTTATTTGCGCTAAATAGGATTGATTAATATAGGTTTCAAGTTCACTTGACATCTGATTAAATCGCTTTGAGAGTATGCCTATTTCATCATTTGATTCAACTGAAAGTTCTATATTAAAATCTCCTATTTCAATTCTCTCCATCTGTTCCATCATAAAATGAATGGGTCTTGTTAGTTTTCTAACCTTAAATGCAATAAAAATGGCAATCATACTAGATACCAGTATAAGAATAAAAGTAATCAATCGAATGCTATTTAATTGCTTAGTTAAGGAGTTCTCTGTTATAAAGCTACAGATAGTTGCTCCTGTTTTTCCAACTCTTGAATAAAAAAACAGATATTGTTTACCCTTAAATATTAATTTCGAAGATCCAGAAGACACATCCTCATCTATATGATCTTTGATAAATTCACTAACACTGATTTCTTTACTATTTAAATTTTGAATCGAGATAATTTCTTTTCCTTCTGCTGTTACAAAGGCTGATATACAATCTTCATCATAATCGAGCTGTTTTAATACCTTTTTGATTGCTTGTGTACTTACATCAATTACGATACAAGACTCAGAGTTTTGAAATGCTCTTGCATAACGAATTCCATATTCATTATAATTAATGTTTAACATTTTGTCTAAAACTGATTCATCACTGATCCACAATCCAGTTTTTCTGTTCTTTAAAAGTTGCTCCCCTTCCTGTTGCATAAACGCTTCATAGACTACAGTTCTATCTGCATTTTTACTTTCAATTAACTCAGTATTCATTAAATTGTCCGTGGTATTAAGTCCGTATTTATTGGATAGAATATGAATATTATAAATAAAGCTATTTGCTGCCCTTTTAATGAGTATTTGCTTTTGTATCGATTTATATCTGTTTACAGATTCCATACTTTCTGTACCATCTCTCGAATATAACCCCAAATAATAGTTTTCAACTTCTTCATTAGAAATTAATTCAAAAGATACAGCATCAATTCCAGAAAACCCAAATTTTATGTATTCACTAGTCATTTTAATACCTTCAAGAGTAGATTCCATATATTTCATTGTAACGATTTTAGATGCTTGACCATATGACAACAGCCCAATTAAAATAATGAGTACCACAGGTATTAAAAAATAGAGTAATATTTTAAACCCAATACTATTATACCAATAAACTCCATTTTCTTCCCTTATGTAAATTGGATTTTCCTTTAAATCGAATCTTCTAACTGATTCTCTCTTCATATACATTCCCCTCTATATGCTTTAACCTAGTATCCACATCTGCATGTTATTAATGTACTTCTATATTTTACTCTACTCCACCTACAATTTGTTTGTAATATCAATCATGTGACTATACTTCTTTTATAAATCTATAATCGAAATTTTCCAATGAACCCTGAATCACCACTTGATTTTTGCTGATACAAATCTCATTCTTTACAATACTTTCACTGCATTTTACCTCGTTTGGTAAATATATAACAACGCTTCCCTTTCTTTTCCCCTGTACTCTAAGGAATACAATCTCACCTTGTTTCCAAGTAAAATCAAGCTCAATATTTCCTCTAGCCTTTAAACCTGTCACACAACCCTCCTCCCAGTCCTTAGGAAGTGCTGGTAAAAGTCTAATGCAATCAGTTTGACTTTGTAATAACATCTCTACAATACCTGCACATGCTCCAAAATTACCATCTATTTGAAAAGGAGGATGCATATCAAATAGATTGTTTGAGGTTGATTTCCCTAAAATATCTAAAACATTTTTACCTGCTTCTTCCCCATCACGTAGCCTTGCCCACATATTAATAATCCAGGCTTTTGACCATCCTGTATGACCACCACCATTACTTAGTCTTCGAACAAGTGTAGTCCTTGCACTATCCATTAGCTTTGGTGTTTCTTCAAAGGTAATCTGGTTGGAGGGGTGAAGTGCATATAGATGAGATATATGCCTATGTCCAAGTTCCGCTTCTTCATAATCTTTATCCCATTCCATAATCTGCCCATACTTTCCAATTGTTGGCTTTGGGATCTTGGTTAACATATTACTCACTTGATGTACAAGTACGTCTTCAATCCCAAGTATTTCCACACTTTTTATGTACATACGAAACAAATCCGTAATAATCTGGCTATCCATAGATGGGCCCATACAAAGTGTTCCTTTTTCACCACTTGGATGAATATACGTGTTTTCAGGTGATACACTTGGACCTGTGACTAACTGCCCATTATCATTTTCAGTTAGATAATCTACAAAAAACAATACTGCTTCTTTGATAATATGTAAATATCTACTCAAAAAGTTCTCATTCATGGTATATCTGTAATGCTCCCAGATATGAGTAACTAACCAAGCAGCTCCCATTGGCCAAACCGTTGCAGGCATATACAAATCCTGTGGTGCACAATCACCCCAAATATCCGTATTATGATGGGCGACAAATCCTCTACAGCCATACATTTTTTTTGCAACCTTTTGACCATTTGGCAGCATCTTTTCCAAAAGATCAAAAAGTGGTAAATGGCATTCAGAAAGATTACAAGACTCTGCTGCCCAATAATTCATTTGGGTATTAATATTTATTGTATATTTGCTATCCCAGGGCGGATTAAAGTCCTTATTCCAAATACCCTGCAAATTTGCAGCCTGAGTACCAGATCTACTGCAAGATATCAAAAGATATCTTCCAAAGTTAAAATAAAGTGCAATTAAACCCAAATCCATGTGACCTTTCTTTACCAAGTCAAGTCTTTCGTTTGTTGGAAGTTTAATTAAAGCGTCATCTTCTTTCATATCAAAAGTGACTCTATCATAAAGCTTTTTAAAGTCCTTCAAATGTGCATCTTTTAACTCTAGATAACTTTTATTCCTAATTAAATTTAATGAATTCATACACCAATCTATGGGATCATCTCCATGATAGCTAGTACGTATGGTTAATAAAATGGTTGCTTGCGTGGCATTATCAAGAAGTATATGATTTCCAACTGTGTATACTCTTCCATCAGTTTCGGTAATTTTAGCTGCAATACAAAAAGAGCATCCATCCCCTCCTTCAATTCCATTAAGTATAACTGTATCAGAATCTATGGCTTTGTTTTCACTTAGATATCGTCCTCTGTTAAGTCCCAGTACACAATGTAGTGCTTCTGGTTTACTGGCAGTTAATTTCATAACCAGAGATTTATCAGGATAACTTATAAAGGTCTCTCTATGATAAACTATATTGTTCCATTCATAGGATGTTCTAGCAATTGCCTCACTAATATCCAATTCCCTTTTGTAATTAACTACTTCTTCTGGTGGAATTTCAAAATCTAGTCGCATCTCTCCAGCAGTAGAATAATTTCTTTCACTTTCCGGGCATCCAGCCATACTTAAAAGTCCCAATCTTTGCGCCTTTGAAATCTCACCACTTTGCAATAATTCTCTTAAGGGGTTAAGATGTTTTAATGCATCGGGATTTACTCTATCTCTTCCGCCATTACCATACCACAAAGTATCTTCATTTAACTGTATACGCTCCAAACTAATACCACCATATACCATGGCTCCAAGAAACCCATTCCCTAGTGGTAGTGCATCATTCCACCCTTCCTGTTTCCATATATTCACATCAGCAGGCTGGTAATAAAAAAGTTCATTCATAATTCTGTACTTCCTTTACTAAGTCTTTGTTCTTAATTATAATTTACTGTGTATAACCATACTGAATCTATTAACTAAGTTTTTTAACTCTCTAATAGGGTATATTATAGCAATTAATTGTTACACAAACAATCCCCTCACTCATCACATATTCTTAAGAGAGGGGACCGTTTGCTATTATTCTCTATTATTTTTTATTAGCAAAATATTCATTTAGCTGTTTTGTAATTTCATCTTTAAGCACTGCTGAGTAATCCTTCGTCTTTGCATAGAATTCATCTAATTTAGCCTGTGTATCTGCACCGTAAAGTCCACTCATAAACTGTTTGTAATAATCTTGCTGTATAGTTGTAAATGCAGTATATTCTGTTGTTATATTACTTGTATCAAAACTAAAACCTGCAAACGGATTCTTCTTAAAGTTATTTGCATCAGCAGCCCATTTGTTATACTCTAATAAATCCTGTGATAATTCCGAATCATAAAGGGTATAAGTCGGATTATTAGAAATTAACCACGTTGGGAAAGTATACTTCGCATCATTTTCCAGTAATTTATACTGAAAATCTCCAACTGTTTCAAAATCTTCTCCCTCTATACCAAGGTTAAATAGATTATTATTAGTCTGATTTGAAAAAATCCAATCAAGAACTGCCATTGCACGGTTTGGATCATCATTAAAATATGGTACACATAAGTAGTTGTTGGCAATAGCAGAATTCATATAAACAGAAGCTTTTTCTCTAACTTGATCATCATAAAGATAATATTCTAACCAAGCATCAGGATAGTTTTTCTTTAACTCTTTTTCAATGTTGGGAAGTCCACCAAGTTCAGATTCAACTGCACCATATAAACCAGTCTGGAACTTAGCTGTTTTATCAGCACCACTTAATGTAATGGCATCCCCATTAATGTACTTACTATATCTTTCGGCAAGGGTTAAAGCATACGTATTGGCAAAATTACTCTTTGTAGGCCAGTTTGCAAAATCAGATTCAGGATCACCAATATATGCTACATCCACAACTTGATCCTGTGTATCATTTAATAAAACATATGCATATTGTGTGATACGAGCTCCAGTACTAGGCACTTCAAAAATGTTCATATCTTGTAAATCATAAAATTTATTTTGGAAATAATAGAATTCTCTATCACCTAGACCAAAGGCTGATACGGCTCCTAATTCATCTTTATTAGCATCCACTGCTTCTAAATATGCGATCAGTGTTTCATCATCTACTACTGGTTCGAGATTTAATTTTTCTCTCCAGTCACCTCTTATCTGAACCACTACCGGCTAAAGCCGGTAGGTTCGTTTTGCTGCTGAAGCAGCCTAAAGTTGTCCAATGTCAAAGTTATCGGACTTCATTTTTTCTTCCATGTCCTGATTTTTGATATATTCTCTTATTATTTCATCTGTCACATTACCACTGCTTGCTACAAAATATCCTCTCGCCCACAGATGTTGTCCCCAAAACTGTTTATTCAACTCTTTGTATTCCATCTGTAGCTTTCTTGAGGAATTTCCCTTTAGATATTGTACTAACTTACTTGCTGACAGATGTGGTGGTACAGATACCAATAGATGAATATGGTCACT
>JBKEAO010000101.1:0-38110 GCA_047972335.1 Anaerocolumna sp.
TCTCTAACTCATGCCATGTTGAAGCTTTAAGATTACTTTTTATAGCTTCAGCTTTTGCTAATAATTCCTGTTGTTCAAAAATATTTACTGTTGTGACTTGATTTTTTCTCTTTGTACGTTTAACATTCATTGTATATACCTCTTCTAATTTTAGATTTTACCAACTGGCCGGTCAGTAATAATCTAAATTTACCTGAGGTATTTTTTTCTGTCAATCTCTTGACCTATTTAAAGTATACAGGAAGCTTTCATCTTTGCTTTCAAGTAGTGAAGTATATTTACCATGGGTTATTTCTACTAACTCTCCATCTTCATCTTTTATAGATGGAAATTTAATATCAGCATTGTTAAACATAGAAAAAATATTGCTTGCTGATTCTGCCATGTCACCAGTTAAAGCTATCATTTCTTCCATCTCTGCAGTAAGGGTATGAGATTTTTTTCTTACCAATTCAGCAAGCAGGAATTCGTATACCTTTAGCTCCTCATCTTCCAATAGAAAAGCTTTGATCCGCTCCTCTGGTATAGTAAGTATTTCAGGTATTACAAATGATGTTTTAGTATCAAATTGAACAGAAAGGTTACCTGCCTGATCTGATAAACCTTGATATTTACTTACACTGGTATCTTCATGATATTTCTGATTCGCATACACATAAATTCTTTCCACGTGATAAGCAATTTCATCTTCTAGTTTTAAGAACTCCGTCAAATTCTTACTAGATTCACCTAGCTTACCTTTATAGCCATCCACTTTTTGCATCAATACTTTCGTGGAATCAAATTCTTGTTTCCAAGCTTCATCATTCGGAAATAAATCTTCAATGGCCCATTTGTACTTATCCTCTACTTGGTCTCTTCCCGGTAAAACTTTACTCTCCATTTAAACATCTCCCATCCGTCTATTACAGACTACTTCATAATTAAATTTGTTGGTTTATTATATCATACAATAAAAGAAAGAACTAGAAATACATTTATAAGAAATGGCATATCCTACACTAAAATGAAATAAATTATAGTAACCAACTTAGGAGGAAGTTCATGTCTTTCCCATCCTCAAGTCTTAAAGAACATAATAAATCCTTCAAAAGAATATTATCCATGGCTAGCATTCTTATTTTTTTAGCTTTTTTGCTTTTATTTCCCACCTCCTCCTTAAAAGGTGCAAAGACAGGTTTATTATTATGGTTTAATACCTTACTCCCTACACTCTTACCCTTTATTATCGTGTCTAATCTTATTGTAAAACTTAAAATAACAAAGCCACTTAGTAAAATATTATATCCCATCTTTCACAAACTATTTGGAGTAAGTTTAAGTGGTTGCTATCCTCTTTTAATGGGCATGCTCTCAGGTATGCCTGTTGGCGCAAAATCTATAGGAGATATGGTTAGAGAAGGTAGCCTTTCTAGAAAAGAAGGTCAATATCTTTTGGGTTTTTGTAATAATGCCAGCCCCATGTTTGTTATGGGATTTATTGCGATCAGTCAATTAAACCTTCCCTCTATCCGCGTTCCATTATTGATCATATTATATAGCAGTGGTGTCATATCATCTTTACTTTGGTATCATCTCCTAAGTCCATTCAGTAAATCCTTGGTTAAAACTCAGGATCTTTTTGTAAATAATAGAGAGGAAGAAGACAGTTCTAAGTTTGATTTTGCTAAATTAGATGCCTCCATTATGGATGGCTTTGATGTAATCACAAGAGTTGGTGGATATGTTATATTATTTTCAATAGTTGCTCAAATTATATCTGATATCAATGGTATTTCTGCTTTATTACAATCTTTATTAATTGGTTTTCTTGAAATAACTACTGGTATCAATAAGTTCTCTACCTTGTCTTTACCAATAGAATTAAAAATAGCCTTTATCACTGGCATCACAGCTTTTGGTGGTTTGTCTGGCATGGCACAGACCAATAGTGTGATTACTCATACAAGTCTATCCATTTTTACATACTTTAAAGTTAAGTTATTACATATGAGTATTGCATTTGGATTGATTTATGGCTTTTTACTTTTGTTCCCTGTAGCATGAAAAAGAGGGTGCCCTAGCGAAACTTTGGCACCCTCCTTCATGGATTCATATCTCATATATATATTCATTCTATTAAATCTAATTAATGAATCAGATGTATTCATTTTTCAGATCTATTCATTTTTCAGATCTATTCATTTGGTCAGATCTATGCAATTAATAAGGTCTATTCAATTGATCAGATTTATTCAATATCTTCAAGGAATGTGTTTTCATCAAAATTAAAATCATCCTCGTCATTTTCTTCTACAGGTTCAGATGCAGCATTTGATACCTGGCTAACCGGTTCTGGTTGTAATTCCATTTTGTTATTAACAACTATGTCTAAATTGCCTTTTAAAGAATTTAATAAACCTTCATATTTAGATTTGCTACTCTCATAGGCATTGACTATAATATTTTCTACATCAGTTAACAAACCATTGGTGTAATTAAGCGCACCTTGCCTGATTTGATTGGCATCATCATTGGCATCAGAAATAATTTTGTTTGCCTCCATGCTTGCATTATTAGATAATTCATTGGCCTGATAATACGCTTGTTGCATAATTTCATGTTCATCTAGTAATGTATGGACCTTTTCACCTGCTTCAGCTAAGATTACAGCAGCCTTCTCTTCCGCATCAGCTATAATTGCATCTCGATTTGCGATAATTTTTTGATATCGTTTGATCTCGTCAGGCGTTCTAAGTCTTAATTCATCTAACAAATCATACAATTCATCCTTAGGCACAATGACTTTTGTGGATGAAAGTGGTTGCATCCTACAGCTTTCTACGAATTCGTATATGTCTTCAATTAACTGCTCAATCCTACTAGCGCTCATATCATTCTCTCCTTAATTCCTTAAATTTATTGTAAATCGGTTGTATAACACAGGTAGGAACAAATTGATCTATGTTTCCACCATAACTTGCAATTTCTCTAACTGTGCTGGAACATAAATATGCATATTCGACACTCGTAGTAAGAAATACTGTATCAACTCTAGGGTTTAACTTATGATTTGTCTGTGCTAGTTGTAATTCATATTCAAAGTCTGTAATAGCCCTTAGCCCTCTAACGATTATATTGGCATTCTTTTCGTCCGCATAATCAACTAATAACCCTTGATACTCTTCAATTACAACATTACTAATGTTCTTTGTTGTTTCCTTTAAAAGTTCTACTCTTTCAGAAGTGGTAAACAAGGGATTTTTACTACTATTTTTTAATACTCCAATAATTAGGCAGTCTACTAACTTAGATGCCCTTACAATAATATCTAAATGTCCAAATGTTACTGGATCAAAACTTCCTGGATAAATTCCTATTCGCATATTCTACACCCATTGTATAACGCCACATGAATGGGAGTGAAAGAATAATATCGTGGCATACCTTTCAATCTTTAAATTTTCTTTCAACTTATTACCCAATTCAATCAGCAAGCTTTAACTGTTTTTTAATTCAATAAAAACATGCTTATTGGTTTTATATTCTTTCATCTTCACTATTTGAAAATTAGTATCTTCTATAAAACTAAAATCAGTTTCTATAGAGGCCTCCACAATAATTAAAGTGTCGCAATAAATTATATTAGAACTTTGTAATAAACGCAGCACTTGTTCTTCGTATTGACAGTTGTAGGGTGGATCCATAAATACTACATCAAACACTTTTCCTGAGATTTCTAGTGTTCTGATCGCCGTTAAAACTTCCGAATTCAAAATAGTTGCTTGGTCCATAAGCTTTGTATTATGTAGATTTTCTTTGATACAAGTTATGGCATTCTTATTGTTCTCTACAAAAATGCTATGATGAGCGCCTCGACTAATAGCCTCTATGCCTATGGCACCACTTCCACTAAATAAATCTAAAAAGTCACAATCAACTAATCTGTTATTAATCATATTAAATAAAGTTTCTTTAATCCGGTCAGTTGTTGGTCTGGTGTCTAACCCTTGTGCTGTCTTTAGCACAATTCTTTTCGCTTTTCCTGCAATTACTCTCATATAAACTCCTAAAATTCTTCTAAAATACACCTATTCTTCCATAATACAAACCGGAGAAATACCTATTAATATTTTATAATATAATACCATTTTGTCAACACCTTATTTTTATGAACCAAATTAAAACCTCTTCCTATCATATTCTTCACTCATTTCTAGTACTTATTTACCAAGAACATACATAACAATAGAATTCCATTTTATATAACAAGGGATTTTTATTTTATACCATAAAATAGAAAGCTGTAACTTCTTATAGAGTTACAAATATAATACAAAAGAAGAGTGCACCAGGCACCCTTCTTTTGTATTATATTTTGAATAATTATTGCTGACCAGACATTCTTTTTTCTTGTTCTGCAATCATCTTTTTAACCATCATACCACCAACACTACCATTCTGGCGAGAAGTTAAATCTCCGTTATAACCTTGTTTTAAAGGAACACCAATTTCACTGGCTACCTCATATTTAAATTTGTTTAATGCATCTTTTGCCTGTGGTACTTCTACGTTGTTTTTACTTGGCATAATAAACTCCTCCATTGTTATCTTATATCACTTTTAGTTTGGTTTTTTCATTGTTATAATGTTTTGTTTGTGATATAGAATAATTCTTTGTTGTTGTTTGTTACGCTATTATTATGTGCACTATTCAAATAAATAATCAGGTAATTTTTGTCATGGTTATAAAGAATGGAAAGTTATTTTATCCTTTTGATTCTATGTGGACTAAAAAGGATTCATAGTTTTTGTCATATGTTTTTTCACTTAAAAAAACAACTTCACCTAAGGTTTTTAGAATTTCGCCATCTATATTTGCAAATTTGTCTAATTCCAATTTGCCCACATAGATATACTCTATATTATATTTTTCAATTAGTTCTTTGATTTCTGATAAATTCTTAGACGTATAAATAGTCTCTATATCCTGCTTCCTACTATCTAAATCCTCTGTATCACCTCTCCAAAGCCATTCATGTACATACCAACCAAGAACTGTAGGAAGACCTGTTGCCATGGATATCCTGGCATTATCTGAATAGCTATCTCCATTGGCTTCTAATATAACTGCGCTATCACTGACATTTTCATTGAGCCATTTCACCGCTCCATAATCATCAGTCATAGAATCTTCCATGAAAGCAATGGCATCTAACCCCTTATAATTTTCGGTTTTATAGATTTTACCATACCAAGCCTCTACAGAAACTACACTATACCATATGGTACTTAAAAATAAAACCATGGTAAGTATGGTAAACTTGATCTGCCATATAAATTTACGAACTGTAATAAATTTTATAAATATATATCCACTACAAATTCCAAACATAATGAAGGCTTGATAAGTAAGCTTAAACATAGTATTTGCTCTTTTGTAATCCCCAGAATAAATATCGATAATGTAGATTACTTCTGGGAGTAGTATTAATCCAAGCGCACAAAATCCAAGGGTTAATACAAATAAATCACAAGGATTTAATCCCTTCATAAATTGAACAAAAACATTCTCTTTTATTTGTACGACGTTCTCTTTTAATATTTGTGATCCATTCCCTTTTTGTATTAATGTCATATTCTCTATCATAACTGCTTTTTTATTATTACGTCCATATAGCATAAGCTGTTCAACAAACAAACCAATAATTAAAGTAGCTGGTAGTCCCCATAATATAAACAACTGATATATTGGAGTTCTAGATGTTGTGAGACTAATTTGGGTGGATATCTGATCAAAGTTTAGTGTAAAAGGTAATGCAAATATCTCTCCTAATAGGATGATGAAAGCGCCTTGTAAACCAGTGAGTATATATGCATTTTTCTTGAATTGATACAGAACCAAATTACTAAAGAAAATAACTGCTCCACTCACCACATAATAAATAGGAAAATCCCAAAAATTCGTTGTATGAAATAAGCCTATAAAAAATCCAATAAAAATAGTATATGGATTACATACTTCTCTAATCATACTTTCCTTGGTGAACGCTTTTTGGAAGTCGTTTTTATCCCTATTATATTGTTTCATTAAGTAAGCAAATAGTATACCGATTATGGTAAAAACAAATAAAATATTTAAAACATGGGCATGCAAATCCCCTAATATAAAGGAGTAACTTGGAAATTCATGAATGGTTTTATCATTGGTTTCTGGATTGTAACCTATATATCTTGTAGAATTAGGAAACCAATAATCTTTAAACTCTCCTTCAATACCAAGAATCTTTCTAAGTGTTGGTAACAACCAATAAAATATAGTAAAATGTAAATTAGCTGCCAAGCTAACACCTGCGCCAGATAAAAATCCTGCTATATGTGACCATGCTTTATATCTTTTCCTTCTGTCAACCAAAAGATGTTTGGTAAACTGACATACCAAGCTATAAGGTAATACAAATCCCATGGCTGCTAACGTCATCATCATCAGGTTATATCCTTGCTCTGCTTTTAAAAATGAAAGCTTTGTAAAAAACGTTGCCAAGTACTGACCTACATAATAATAATTAATGGTACCACCTGCATACCAAGGATCATTTGGCGGCATATAATCTGACCGCATCATAGATGCCATAAATCCAAAATCCATGAATTTCTCTGTTCCATGGGCTTCTGGTTTGAATCCTCTTATATAAACCCACAATAGAAAAAATGCAAGGAAAAGTAATTCCACAAAGAGCATTTTATCTATTTTTTCCTTTGCAAATATCTTATTCTTATCTTTTTCTTTATAAAGTACTACCCCATTTATGATAACGGTGAGTAATACTATAATTACGCAAGAAACAGAAGTAAACTTAACAAGCCTTATGGAACTTAGAAACCACATCAGATATCCACTTATGGCTAAGCCTATCACTTTTGAAAACATATATCCATTGTCATGATAACGAGAAAAAATTTTATACGTAAGTGGCATAAAGCCTATACCCAATACACCCAACACGAACCACCAGGTAAGAAATGCGCTAAAATCCTGCTTTAGTAATTTGAAAGCTAAAACAAATACTATAGTGTAAAGAGTAAAAAATACTATGTATTTTACACCTTCCCTTACGGGCTTAACTTTATTTTCATCCATCTTTTTTGTGACCTTTCTTATCTTAAATGCTTATTGATTTCAAGAAAATCTTTAAAAGCTTTCTTCCCAATCCGAATGATTTTCTTCATATTAATCGAATTAACACCACCCTGTCTTGGTCTAAAAGTGATCGGAAAATATTTGACACTTAGCTTCTTCTTTGCATAAATAACTGAAACAATTACATTGGATAAATTATAATCCTTTGGTATCAGTGATATATTTTTCTTTAAAACCTCAGCCTTCATAAGCCTAAAGGGGGTATTGGCATCTTCTACCTTCACACCAAAAGCAATTCTTAACACAAGCTTTAATGTTTTCGTAACAAATACTCTAGAAAAACCATCTTCTCTGCCTTTTCTGCTACCAATAATCATATCATGCTTGTTTCTTACCTCCCAAAAATCCCAGAACTCTTTAGGTACTGTCTGTCCATCGGAATCTGTCTGAAAGATATAATCTGCGCCTTGTTCAATGGCATAATGATATCCATAGAGCACCGTTGCACCATGTCCACCATTTGTTTTGGTAAGAGGTATAAAGTGCTCTTTCTCTTTGGCAGCTTCTTTCATTATTTCATAGGTTTTGTCCTTACTGCCATCATCAATAATGACTAACTTACTTCCATTTCCAATTTTTTCAACAATACCATACCAATCATCTAACACACTTCCAACGGTTTCTTCTTCATTGTAGGCTGGTATCACAATATAGAGTTTATCCATTGATTTCCCCCTTAAATACATCCAATGCTCTCTTTACAACAGCATCCATGTTATAATATTTATACTCCGCTAGTCTTCCAATAAATATAACCTTTTCTTCTTTTTCCATTTCTTGTTGATAAAGTTTAAACTGTTCTTTGTACTCCTTCGTAGGATATGGATAATATGGCTCTCCACCTGAAAAAGGAAATTCTTTTAATATTGTAGTTTTCTTATGTGTCTGTCCCGTCATCTGTTTAAACTCAGTAATGCGGGTAAATTCATAATCATTTGGGTAATTCACAACAGGAGCCTCTTGGAATTTTTCCAGATCAAAGGTTTCATAAACAAAGTCAAGACTTCTATAAGCCATTTTACCATGTTTATAATCATAGAAATAATCTGTAGGGCCTGTATAAATTAACTTTTCATATTGAATCTCATCAATAACTTCCTTATAGTCTGTGTTTAATAGAATTTTGATATTTTTATTCGTAACCATTTTTTCACACATTTTTGTATAACCGTACTTTGGCATAACCTGATAGGTGTTATCAAAATATCTGGTATCTCGGTTCAATCGAATGGGAATTCTTGATATAACTGATGTGTCTAACTCACTTGGATCTATTCCCCATTGTTTCTTTGTATAGTTTTCAAATATTTTTTTGTAGATATCTTCGCCTACTTTACTTAGGGCTACATCCTTGCTGGTTTTAACTTCCTCCATGGGAATAGCTTGTTTTTGTAAGAATTCCTCTACCTCAAAACAATTAAGATTTAAATTATAAAGTTTATTAATAGTTTCCACTGTAATTGGCATAGGAATCAAATTCCCATCAACATAGGTTAAAACCCTGTGAAAAAAGTCATTCCATAAAGTAAAGTTGCTTAAATAGTTATAAACCTCTTTACTATTGGTATGGAAAATATGAGGTCCATAATTGTGTATCAGTACCCCCTCTTCATTGTAGGAATCATAAACATTACCTCCAATATGATTCCTTTTTTCAATAACAAGTACTTTTTCATTCAGACATTCTGCAATTCTTTCAGCAATCGTAAGACCTGCTAGCCCTGCTCCTACTACAACATATTTATACTTCATACGCTTCTCCTTCTCTTAACTGTCTATTATTAGATTGTTCATTAAATATAGTATGACTTATTCATTTGCTAAATAAATCTCCGTATCGAATATAGAAAGCTCATAATCATCTATTCCTTCTGTATAAACACAGCCATAGGTATCTTGAATCGTGCTTTCATTTAAATGATAAGCTTCACTATTTCTATTATCAAAGTCAACAACAATAAACCGTATGTTATTTTCCTGAACTAGACGTTGTAATTCTTTACTGGTTGTGGCCTCATACATTTCCTTTACCAACAAATCTCTTCCTACCGTGTCATAGCCTGCTGACCATCCATAATACTGCCACCCTTCAAATAGCATACCCCCGCCAAGTACAATCTGATTCAGTGAATAATTAGAGGAGAGAAATATATCTTTTGAGTCAGAATGTTCCATCACCCATTGGGTTAGATTACTGTCCAGGTCTAAAACCACTGCATTCACAGGATTATTTTTCTTAATGAGTGTATAAATATCATATATTCCAGGTGCTGTCATTAAAATAACCATGAAACCCACTCCTATTTTCATAACCAAATCTCTTCTCTTGAAAAGTCCTACCAAATAATCACTTATCATAAGACCTAAGAGCATAACGCTTAGCATCAAAAATTTATGATTCACTGTAACATCTACAGTTAAGGACAAGGTAAATGTCAATATAAGAGGCACTAGAAATGCCAAGATGATATACCTTTTTATAGGTTTACTAGCCATAAAGGCTGCAAAGAGCAGAAAGGGCAAGATACCAAGCAACCTAAACAAATAGTCTATCACGCCAAATAGTGTCTTATTCTCAGCTATAAATCCAAAGAAGTACTTTGGGCTCACAGGATTGCCCTGCATAAAAAACGCTGACTGTAAAAGAGTAAGTATTACAGCTATCATGGCCGTTACAAGAAGTTCCATTCTTCTTTCACAACATAACCCTACTAAGAAGAGTATAGATAAGGTGGCGATTAAAACAGAACCATTCCAAAAAGCTATCATTCCAAGAATGAATCCCATTCCCACAGCTAGCCTTATATCTTTTATCACCCAGGGACCTCTAGATAGGAGAAAGGTCTGCAAATAGGTTTTTTCCTCACTCTTATTCTTCATCTTCTGAAACAAATCATAAAGATGAGGCAGAAATAGTAGAATTGCCAAAAGCATAATTCCAATGGAAAATGCCAGATGACGTTGGTTACAGTACACATTTAAATTAAACAAGCCCCAATTTTCATTGGTCGTATCACCAATAAACTCTGTATTATCTACTAGTGCCTTTATAATACTACTTCCTTCTGGAACCTGGCTTAAAAATGTAAACAAACTTTTAGAACTGCGAAATGCAAAAAACAAACAAGTTAAATAGCCAGCCCACTTACTTTCTGTAATTTTCACAGCCAATACATATAAAAACATAAAGGCACCTATATAACTTAACATACTAGGTATATTAAAGGCAAAATCCAAAGGGAGTCCTAAATACTCCAAATTTCCCACCATAAAAAAGAACATAAAATGATATCTGATATCTTCTCCAGCAAAGTGAGAATACCAAGTTGGAAAATTATTTCCTTCTGAAAAAGATCGTATCATACCAAGATGTGGAGAAAAATCCCCAAACACAGTGGCCCCCACATATAGTTTATCCCCCTTTATAAAAAAGGTGAGCCACATAAGTAAGAAAGCCAATATGAGTACGCTAATTAAAAACAGTTTTTCAGAAGTGGAGGGAAGAATAAATCCACCTGTTCTATTGTGGTCTGGATTTCGCACAGTGTCAGAAGCCCCCATACTGCTTTTCCAATATTGACGTAATTTAAATCCAAAGTATAGAAAAGTACCTATTAAAAACAGTGGCATGGCGATTATGTTTGCAAGGAACAAAGGTTCCTTCTCCTCCTTAAACCAATATGCAAGGAGGTAGGTTGTCCAGGTCACGATCAAAGTACCGGTAAGATACCAAGCTGGTATACATACAAAGATAGAGGATAATCTAAGTCCATTTCCACTGTATGTTACTTTTGTAATTTTCTTTAACCCTGGAAAAAATGTTGAGCAAAATATCAACCCCAGCAAAACACTAATTCCTATATAAAACCAACCTAACAAGCCTTCTCACCACCCTTCACCGATTCGGCGATAAGATATCTTGGTCTATTTTTGACCTCATGATAAATTTTACTTAAATAAATCCCAATAATGCCAAGACTTATCATAACAGAACTACCTATGACCAATAACAAAAGGATGACTGTCGTAAATCCATTCAGTGCCTGACCAGATAACTTCATATAGATGGTCTGAACACCGATAATGAGAAATGCCAAAAACATTAAAAATCCCATTATGGTTATAAAATGTAATGGGATTGTAGTATAAGAGGTAATTGCACCAATTGCTAGTTTAATTAACCTGATAGGTGACCATTTGCTCTTTCCTTCTACACGTTTCATAACATCAAACTCTATCTTTTCTCTCTTAAAACCTACCCAGGCAGACATACCTCGAAAAAAAGTCGTCCGTTCCGGCATCAGTTTCCACGCTTTTATTACCTTTTGATCTAGTAATATAAAGTCCGAACCATCTCTAATATCAATATTAGAAGTTCGAAATATAAGTCTATAGAATATACTAGCGCTTAGATGATAAAAAAAACCTTCCCGCCCTCTACTCCTTTTCACACCTTCTACAACCTCAGTCCCTTCTTCATGCCAAAGTCTATACATCTTAGGGATTAAGCTTGGTGGGTGCTGTAAATCACAATCCATGATGACTGCAACAGGTGTATCAACCAAATCAAGTCCTGCACATAGCGCTGATTCTTTGCCAAAGTTTCTTGTTAACCTCACAGCATGTACATTGCCTAGTTTTTTATTTAATAACACTAATTGATTCCACGTATCGTCTCCAGAGCCATCATCAATCAAAATAAACTTATGACTTATTTTTTGCTCTGTTAAAAATACATCTATATAAGAAATTGTCGTTTGTATATGGCTTTCTTCGTTATAAATTGGAATTATGATTGATAATTCTTTATCCAGATTTGATTCATTTTGTATCGTACTATTCTTCATATTCATAGTATATTACAGTATCCTTTAAATAAATTTATAATTCCCATCATATCCATTTTCATATGGACATTTCTTCTTTTGTTTATTTTTTAACGTCTTACGTTATCCTTATCTAATTATACTATAATTTACCATAAATAGAAAGGAAATATTCTTTCTATTAAAGTGTTCCAATTTCATAACGGCTTATTCGTAATTTTAGCGCTTCATTTTCAGCTAACATATCCTCTAGTTCCTTTTCGCTTAGACTAAGGGCTGCCTCATTTGCCTTTAATAATATCTCAGAATCATCATAAATATTACCTATCTTAAAATCCATCTCTCCACTTTGCCTAATCCCAAACATATCTCCAGGTCCTCTAAGTTTTAAATCCTCACCCGCTATATAAAAACCATCATTGGAATCATTTAGAATTTCAAGTCTTTTTTTTGTGTCTTTTCCCTTAGTTCCACTCACTAGAATGCAATACGATTGATGTACACCTCTTCCAACTCGCCCTCTTAGCTGATGAAGCTGGGCAAGTCCAAACCGCTCTGCATTTTCAATCATCATCACTGTAGCATTGGGTACATTTACCCCAACTTCTACAACTGTTGTTGAGATTAACACCTTAATGTCCCCTTTTGAAAAACGTTCCATAATATCATTTTTTTCTTTCGGTTTCATTTTACCATGCAAAAATTCTACTACAATATTTTGAGGCAGATACTCTTTTAATTTTTCCGTATATTCTATCACGTTTTCAGCTTCTATTGTTTCACTTTCCTCAACCATGGGACAAATAATATAGGCCTGTCTTCCTTTTGATACCTCCCCCGTTATAAATTTATAGGCAGTCTGTCTATAAGAAGTATCCACAACACAATTTTTTATGGGCAAACGATTGGCAGGAAGTTCATCTAGCACCGATATATCAAGATCTCCGTATAGTATTATGGCAAGCGTTCTTGGAATAGGGGTCGCACTCATTACAAGGACATGAGGATGTAAGCCTTTCTTCGATAATTCTTCCCTTTGTCTTACACCAAATCGGTGTTGCTCATCAGTTATGGCTAAAGCCAATTTGGCATATTCAACCTTTTCCTGTATCAAAGCATGTGTACCAATTACAATATCAACCTGATGATTCTTTATCTTTTCATAGGCCTTTCTTTTTTCAGCAGCTGTCATTGAACCTACCAACAATATAATCTTAATCGGATAGGCTTTAAACAGATTCGTAATCGATTCATAATGCTGGCTTGCAAGAACCTCTGTTGGCACCATTAGACTGGCCTGATATCCACTGCGTGCTGTCATAAGAAGAGCCAGTGCAGCTAGAATTGTTTTACCAGAACCTACATCTCCTTGTATCAAACGATTCATAGACGTTTGCTTCTTTAAATCCTGCTTAATATCCTTCCATACCTTAACCTGACCTTTGGTAAGTTTAAAAGGTAATCCCTCTATAAACTCATGCATCCCATCATCTGATTCTATGGTAAATCCATTCAACCACTGGGTCTTCTTATCCTTTAATGTTTTCAGCGCAAGGGTAAATTGAAAAAATTCATCAAAAGCCAGTCTTCTTCTGGCTGCCTTTCTATTCTCCATTCCTTTGGGAAAATGTATTTCTTGTAACGCATTTTTATAATTCATCAAATCGTATTCCTTCACTATCCTTTTTGTAAGATAGTCTTTGGGAAAAATCAAATGATCAAATACATTTTTCACAGCCTTCCCAATTGCATTATTGGTCAATCCAAATGTCAAATCATAGACTGGCTGCATAATGTTCATTTTGACCGCATACTCTTCTCTCGTATAAATATTAGGCTGCTCCATTACAAGGATTCCATTCTTAAAGCTCACTTTTCCCCTAAATATATAATGATACCCCATATGTAATTTATTCTTAAGAAAGGGCATATTATACCAATTAAGACATAAGGTTCCTGTGGAATCCTTTACATGACAAACAATTATATTTAAGTTCCTAACTTTTTTTGCAGTAGCAGAAGAAACTAAAGATGCCTCAATAGAGACCTTCATCCCCTCCCCCACTTCACATACAGGTGTCGGTGGTTCAAAAGAGTCATAACTTCTAGGATAGTGGGTTATTAAATCAAAAACCGAGTAGATACCCAACTTATTCAAATCCTTTTGTGTTTTTTCACCAACTCCCTTTATTACACTTACATTGTCTGTTAACTGCATATCATTTCCTCTCTATCAAATATATCATGAATAAAAAGGTCCTTCAAACCTATGAAGAACCTTTTTTATCTATTCTTTATTCAACTGACAGTACGTAATAATAAATCGGTTGACCACCTAGATGTACTTCTACATCTAAGTCAGGATATTGCGCACTAATACGATCTACTAAAGCACTTGCAATCTCCTCCGTTATTTCAGCTCCGTAATAAACACTGATCAGTTCAGAGTCTTCGTCTACCAGACCTTTTATTAAATCAAAGGTTGTATCTTCAATATCTGTACCTACAGAAATGATTGTTTTATCATCAAGGCCCATAATATTACCTTGCTTAATTTCCTTACAATCTATATTGGTATCTCTTACAGCATAGGTTACCTGACCACTCTTAACCTTCTTCATCTCAGCGGTCATTCTTTCTTCATTCTCTTTGGCACTCTTATCATGCACAAAGTTAATAATAGCTGTAATACCCTGAGGTACTGTTTTAGAAGGAATAACTACAATTTCTTTATCTTCTGTCAAATCTTTTGCTTGATTGGCCGCCAATATGATATTGCTATTATTGGGTAATATAAATACTGTATCAGCATTAACCTGATCAATTGCATTCAACATATCTTCTGTACTTGGATTCATAGTCTGACCACCAGCTATAATGTAGTCAACTCCAAGTCCTTCAAATATCTCATTGATTCCATCACCTATGGAAACAGAGATGAATCCAACTTCTTTTCTAGGCTTTGTTACTTCTTTTACTTCTTTTTTTACCTCTTTTTGATGTCTTTCTTCCTCTTGTTGCTTTGCAAGTCTTTCTGCATCTTTAATCAGCTTTTCTGTATGTTCCTCTCTCATATTGTCAATCTTCATCTTTGTAAGAGAACCATAGGTTAAAGCTCTTTGAATCGCAAGTCCAGGGTCATTTGTATGTACATGAACCTTGACAACCTCTTCATCAGATACAACAACCAGTGAATCACCAATGGATTCTAAATAACTTTTAAATTCTAAATCTGTATCTTCTGTGTATTCTTTATCTAAGATAATAATAAATTCTGTACAATATCCAAATTTGATATCTGCTGCATCCACTGCTTCTAAATTAATATTCACTTCTGGACGGCGCGCCTCTGACATATCTCTTTCAAAATTAACCTCTTTACCAAGTAAAGCATCATATGCACCTTTTAAAATTTCCATTAGACCTTGTCCGCCAGAGTCTACAACGCCTGCTTCCTTTAAAACTGGTAATAGTTCTGGTGTATAAGCAAGAACTTCTTCCATGTGTTTCAAAACTTCGTTTCCAAAATAAACCAAATCATCTGTTTTACCAACCAATTCAGCAGCTTTTTCAGCACCGCCTCTAGCAACTGTAAGGATCGTACCTTCCTTAGGTTTCATTACTGCTTTATAAGCTGTTTCCACAGCTTTCTGAAAGGAATTAGCAAGAATTGTTACATTAATTTCTTTATATTCCTTAATTTCTTTTGTAAAACCTCTAAAGAGCTGTGATAAAATAACCCCTGAGTTACCTCTAGCTCCACGTAAAGAACCACTTGAAATTGCTTTTGCAAGACCTTCTATGGTTGGGTTCTCCATCTGGCTAACTTCTTTTGCAGCAGCCATAATCGTTAGTGTCATATTCGTACCTGTATCACCATCTGGTACAGGAAAAACGTTTAATTCATTAATATATTCTTTCTTACTTTCAATGCTCTTCGCCCCTGCTAAAAACATCTTTTGAAGAGTTAAAGCATCTATTGTCTTTATAACCACAAATTTAATCCTCCTAGTTCTAGTCAATGACCCTAACGCCTTCGACAAATATATTTATTTTAACGACCTCCATGCCAGTAAATTCCTCAACCTTATATTTTACGTTGCTAATTAAATTTTCTGCAACAGCTGAAATGCTTACTCCATAAGATACTATAATATGCAAATCAATTATTATTTTGTTATTCTCTATCATAATATTAACGCCATGGCTTAAACTCTCACGTTTTAAGAGTTTAACAAGCCCATCTTTCATGTTTACTGACGCCATTCCCACAACACCAAAACACTCTACTGCAGATGAACCGGCATATTTGGCCAATACATCATTATCTATTGATACTTCACCTATTTTTGTATTCATGTGCCCTTTCATAGGAATCCTCCAATTCTTCTTTTTCAAATTGCGTTTTATTTGCTAATTTGTATTTCATATTTCATCTCACTTTACAACAGTTTTATAACAGTATTACATAGTGCATATTTACTATAGCATTTATGTTTCCATTCCTTTCTATTATAACCTTTTTTTGCGTAAAATGGAATACTTATTTTTAAATCTACTTTTTCTATTATATTATTCCAAAAACTATCCTTTTTTAATCTAAAAAATAAATTTACTGCATATATTAAAATATGTATCTTCAATATAGTGATGTCCTGTACAAATACAGGTGATAGGAGTTACAACATGAAAAGAATGATAGGTTTCATCTTATTCTGGATAGCAATTGGAATGACTATAATGCTCTTTATTACAAATGGCATACTAGCCGTATGTATTATTATATTATTCCTAGTTTTAGGATACAATTTATTTACATCGTGTTAAAAAAAACAGTAAAAGAGCCCGCCCGAATTAATTTTTGTTAGCTATAAATACAGAGTATACTTCGTCGCTGAAATAATATTCAAGCTTAAAAGTATCTTTGTCCTGTTTTACATAGCACAAAACTTTAATTCGGGTAGGCTCTTTATGAAGTAAACATAAAATTATGCACGTTCTACTTTACCGGATCTAAGACATGAAGTACATACATACGTCTTCTTAGCATTACCATTAACAAGAATCTTAACAGATTTTACGTTTGCTTTCCACATTTTGTTAGATCTTCTATGAGAATGACTCACAGCATTTCCAAAGTGAGCACTTTTTTCACAAATTGCACATTTAGCCATTTAAAGCACCTCCCTAGAGTTTATTTAAGTCATACGACTTGCAAACAAATCTATTCTAGCAGAATAAATGTCAATTTGCAAGATAAAATTTTATAACTTTTCATTTTAGTTTTATATATTTGCATTCTCCTGGGTTTTCAATGATTCATTTACTTTATCCATGGTATTATCTTCTACTGGTTTATCCTTTTTAAACTTGCTTATTACTTCTGGCACCATATCTAAAATCTTATTCACACTGTCTTGATTCTTAATATTTACAAGACGAGTTGTACCATTTTGAATCACTAAAACTGCACTAGGGGTAATCTTACCACCAATGGCCCCACCTGCATTGTTTTTACCAACATCTTTACTAAAAGCACCTGCACCCACTCCAAAACTTACATCAACAAGGGGTAAAATAATTGTACCATCTTCAAATTTCACCGCATCTCCAACTACCGTTTTTGTAGTAATAAAACTATCCATACCTTTAAATAAAGATTCAACTGTGGTGTTGAAATTATTATCTGCCATTATAAATCCTCCTTCAATATTCTAACGTTCTTTATTAAGTTTCTAAAACTCTTAGTTAACATAAGCTTAACACCTATTATTAGTAATGTTCCCAATCTTATTCTGCCATAAATGTACACATTCCCTTTTATGATCTCTTCCTGAAAATTAGGTATTACTTGAATAGACTTTCCATATATACTATAAAAACAGGCTGCAACACCTAATATCTGCCCCGTAGAACATGGATCATCGGTGCCAAATTCAACATAACCCTTCACCCTTCTCGGTAAAATATGTTTTATAAGATTTTTCACAGCATCAAAACTTTCCTTAATACCCTCTTTGTTATCCCTATAAAAACACTTTAAAATATCCCATTTGTTTATAACATTCGTAACGATATCTCCCACCTTGTGAAAGATACTCTTAATTTTTTCTATTCCGCCTCTAATTTTCAAAAGGATATTTTTGAATTTCAGAAACAACCTACTGATAAAGTTTTCCTTGGTTTCTTTCTTACTATCATCCGTGTCCTCTATCACATCTTTCACATCAATCTCATAGATAGAGTCAACCCTATCCATAACATCAACCATCTGCTGTTTGGTCTCTTCATTTTCAAAGGATTTGAGCTCTTTTGTGATTTTAATATTTTCATTAATTTTAATATCTTTAGAGATTTTTATTTCTTCTGTGCCTTTTATTTCTTCGCTAACTTTTATATCTTCTGTAATCTTATTTTTTGATGGAATCTTTATGTTCTCTGTGATTTCTATTTCTTTACTCTCAATAAAGGTTGAATCATTTGAATTATTTTTTTCAGTCTGTATTTTATTTAACTTCCTGTTATCTTTCTTGTTATCTTTCTTGTTATCTTTCTTGTTATCTTTCTTGTTATCTTTCTTGTTATCTTTGTCTTTCCTGTTATCTTTATCTTCCTTTTTCCTTCGTTTAGATCCTTTACTCTTTCCTTTTTTTTGAGGATTGTTATTATCATAAAATATTTTTCCAAATATTTTTAATTTAATACTTAACATATCATTGATATAAGAAATCCTAAGTGAAATAAGTGAAAGAAGCCATGTAACTTTTACTCTTCCTTTAATGACATCTTCATGTTCTGCCCATATTCTATAACGTATGGGAACTATTAAGACAGTCAGTATGAGTATTAGGAGTAGTCCTAATATACTTCCAATCAGTATACCAATTATTTTCAACAGGATCAAAACCGTATGAAGCATATGATAGCTTCCTCCTACCTACGTACATTCAAAACAAGCTTACTCTTTAAAATACTCCCTTACTAAAAAGTCGCCTGTTTCCTTATAGATTTCTTCAATCATATCCTTTACCAATACCATAGCCAGTCCTCTAGATCCAGCCAAGCCCAGGATATAATTTTCCTTTTTAGAATAATAGGAAAATTGTAATTCATTTGCATTAATAATGTCGAATAGATTATCTGAATTAGAAGCAAGCATAATAACGTATATTTCAAAATTCAGATTGTTGCCCTCTATCTTCTTCATCATCTTTGTTTTCTTTTTCCTTAAGTCTTCACTTAAGTAGAGCTTGTCCGCCCATCTAATCATATCTAACACCTATTCTTCCATTATTTCCTATCTGCAAATATTATACCACATTCTTCATGAAAAAATATAGCATTAATTTAAAATAACACTTATAGCTACCTATTCAGCCATATTATACTATGGGTCACTAAAAAATCCCGCTTCTTTAACTTACTCCTCAAGAAAAGACTTCACTATATGATATGCTGCGGTCTTTTCTGCCATGTCACCACAAGAAGCCAATGCATTTTTCATATAATCCTCAATTTCCTTACTATTATTAAAGAATACCGGAAGCTTTGATATTGTACTTGCCATAACCGCTCTAACTACTATCTTAGGATGATTAGCAAATAATGTGGTAAGTTCACTGATTAAGCTATCTGTGGCCATTTTTATATCCTCTTGTGTAGTTGGGCGTTCAATCTTTTCACCATGAATATCGATAAATATACTGCCACTAAGCAATTTTCCTGCCATCTCGGCACTGTGGTATATTGCTCCTAGCATTAAACTTTCTAAAAGTGATTTATGATTCATTGTAATGTCTGGAAAATAAGCTTCCAATTGAGACATTTCTTCGCTTAAGCTTTCTTGTTTACCCTCCGTAAATGTCATAAGTTCTTCTATTGATTCCTCTATTTCAGGCTTACTATCATTTAGAAAATACTCATTAATTGTTTTTGAAATAATTCTAAATTTATCTAATTCTTCTGGCATAAGTAGAAATTTCATATTGCCCTTTAAGCTTTCAAGTTTATATCCACCTTCAACAAATTGATATGGATGTGTTAATAACATTACATAAAGATGATTTATACATTCTTCTAAAGAGAAATAAAATTCCACTTTCTGTAATATCCAAGCAACGGTTTGGTTCAGCTCTTCTGAGGCTTTTGTATAATCCTCCTTACTAAGATCAGAGAAATCAAGTCCTTGGAAATACTTCTTTATCTTTACTAGTTCTGGATAAACTTCATCTATTCCCTCTACTTGATACAACATTGAACTTGTTCTTATCATATATAAAAATGTATCTAGGGATGATAGATCACCACCTTTATAAATTGATAAAGAATCTCTTAGCATATCAAAATATTTGGTTTTTGTTAACCTAATTGGAAGTTGTCCAATTATTTCTTTTATTTTCTCGTTAATAACCACATTATCTTGTTCATTAAAGATATAGGAAACCATATCTCTTACTAATTCCTGTTCTTGCTCTACTGAAATAAATGCCTCATCGTATCTATATTCCACTCTATTTAATACATACTCATAGATTTCAAGCATATCTGTATATCCGGTCAAAATATGCATTCTATTGATGACTAAGTTCCTCAAAGCATCAAGCTCTTTTAAACCCTCTTGCATTTTCGCACCATGGTATTCACCAGCCAAAAATTCCCTCACAACTAAGTTAAATCTACTTAGAATCTTTTCCTCTTCTTCACTGACTTCTATACCTTCCTGATAACTTTCATAAAATGTATAATAAAACATTGAGAAATTCAAATTAGAATACTGACCATATATATTAATCAAGTGATTTAAATATTGGGGTAGCGCTGTATCTAGTTCTTCCTGTGATTGTATTTTAAGACATATTTTTCTCAAATTTTGATTCATGTGTAACTTCCTCCAAAGATTCATCCTAATTTATCTAAAACCATAGAAATAAACTTCATCTCAACTCTATGATCTTCTAGCTCAACTAACGAATATATTGTATTCCAAAAGCCGATATTTACTATTATATCAATAAATTTACCAATAGACTAGTAATTTGGTACAAGTTTTATATTTTTTGTTGATAGAATCGTAACTGTTCAGACACCTGCGAAAATGAAATGCTAATTAGGGGCTGTCGCTTTACGATTTTGCAATCATGAAAGCGACAGCCCCATATATTTCATAAGCTCTATTAATGTTTTTGACAGTTACAATAATAGGGTCATTTCATTGTTATTATTCATCACATTAAATGTCCCACTAGATCGAATTCATAATTTTTGTAATCATATCAGCTTCTTATGGACAAACTCCTAGTTCTCTTAACCGTATTTGTAAATTTTTAGCACTTAAATTCCTCGGTAAAATATTATTCTTCACGCACATCGCTGCAGCAATTCCAACTGACTGCCCCATGTTTGCACATATAGGCATAACTCGATAATTGGAATGCGCCATGTGGGTTCCTGATATGTTTCTACCTGCCAGAAATAAACAATCAATTGTTAACGGTACAAAACATCCGTATGGAATTGTATATCCCTTATCTTGTTTAAACTCCTTTTGTACCCCTGTTTCATCCATTCCAGTACCAGACATATTATGTACATCAAAGTTAAAACTTGCCTTTGTGACTGCCCAATCTTTAAAAACTCTTGCCTCTAATATGTCTTGTTCTGTCAGCACGGCTTCCCCTTTAAAATGTCTTGTTTCTCTTATGCCTAGTAAAGAGGCCGAACTAACCAGGTAACACTGTTCAAATCCTGGGAGAAACCGCCTTAAAAAACTAACTATACTATTAATTTGCATTCTACACTCATATGTGGCCTTAGTTAAATCATCAACATTTGTTCCATCAACGCCTATGCAGTTAGTCATATTACAAGTCACTATTCCTGGCAAAGTACTCTTATATAACAAAACATGACCTGCTGGACTTGGTAAATGCTTTCTACCAAGCATTTGCAAATCTCCTGCTGGTAACTCATAAGTTTCTTCAAATCCTGCTGGAAAAACTCCTCTTTCCACATCTACCCCTGCCACTTTAAACATAATAGTGGCTGGCTGCATTCTTCCATCGCTCTCTCTCCCTTTAATATAGGGAACTCCCGCTCTTGCTGCAATATCACCATCACCTGTTGTATCAATTACTATTTTGGCTAATATAGCTTCTCTACCAGACTTACTTTCTACTATAACACCCTTTATTTTATTATTTTCCATTATCGGTTCACATACAAAGGTATATAACATAAGCTTTACATTTGCTTCTGCAATCATCTGCAGAAAAACTGTTTTTAAGGTTTCTGGATTAATAACTTGTTTGGTGCTACCATTGAATCTATTTGTATTCTCATCATCATTATCACAACTACGTTGCAGGATTTCTTCATAAAATCCTCCTTTTGTATTACCAGTCCAGTGGCTCATTAAACCGACTGTTGCTATACCTCCAACATCTCCAGTTTGCTCAACTAAAAGGGTATATACTCCTTCTCTAGCCGCACATATAGCGGCCGAAATTCCAGCTGGACCCGCACCTAAAACAAGTACATCCACCTCTTTACTTACTCTAATCTCTCTTTTTTCTTCCACAACAAATTGCATATGGCCTCCCATCTATGCTTGGCACTCATTCATTATATAAAATAAGAAAATAATTACTTAAACTTTGCACTTGGATAAGTGCCTATGCACATTGAAAATACTATTAAAACTGGCATAAATATAGCATGAAGCCAGCTTGTTTTGATATAATTAAGTTACCCTCACAAAATCATGTTTGTGCTATTCTCCTTACTCAATAAACGCACCGTTTCGTTTAAGATTTTCTCTTAACTCTTTAATATCAAGCTTACTAACATCGATTTCCTCTCTAAAGATCGCCAACCTTGCAGCCGTACCAGCTGCCTGACCAGTCACTAAACAAACAGGCATAACTCTTATACTACCTTGAATTATACGTTCACAAGAAATAGTCCTTCCTGCCACAAGCATATTCTGAATATCCTTTGGAATTAAACTTCTGTAAGGAATACCATGGGATTCGCCATCTTTGTATGGTTGCCAGCCTTCTTCCCCATTATTCTTTCCTTGAAGTATACCTTCAATCTCGTCAACGCCATGATGGACATCTAAAAAATAGCAGTTACGACCAATTTCATCAGGAAAAGAGCGTCGTTCCATATAATCAGCTAAAGTGAGTCTATACTCTCCTACAATCCGTCTGGATTCTCTGACTCCCATAGCTGTAGCTGTTGCAGATAAAAATGAACCACCAAAAGCCTCAGGAAGATATTCTATTAGTCCCTGATGGTACTGATATGCCAGTTGTCTCCCTTTTATTAAGGCTTTAGAAAAATTGTAAGGTTCAGTTGCATCCACATCCCATATATGTCCAGCATTAAAGCCGATGCTTCCAGGTCCTATAATAGAATTGCAACAATGTGGGTCTGTTACAAGTGGATATTTTTCCGATCTAGCAATATCATAGGCTGCACTGTCTGGGTTCTGCATATGCAGAAAAGGATCATTACGGTAATGATAGTCATCCACATTTGTAATCGTAAAGCAATGAGTAGCTGGTTGTACCTTGCGACTGTCCTCTTCACCAATCTCAAATTCCAAACCAACTTGTGCAGCAATATCAGCATCGCCCGTACAATCTATGTATACTTTCCCTTTATATGCTGTAATTCCTGATTTGTTGGAAGTTACAATATAATCTATTTTTTTATCGTTCCTAGAAGCAGCAATCACCTGAGTAGAGAAAAGAATCGTAGCACCAGCTTCAAGAACCATTTCATCATAAACTCTTTTCAATACTTCAGAATCTATGGATACCCAATCTACATCTTTAGCACCAACATGTTTCATATTAGCCTTTACTTTATCAAATACTTCCAAAGCAATTCCTCTATATACGACTTTTGTCCTATCAGAAAAAGGGCACCAAGCGGGTACCAGTCCGTTAGTTCCCATTCCTCCCAATGCTGTTGTGGATTCAATTAATAGAACTTTGGCTCCTTCCCTGGCGGCTGCTATGGCAGCCGCACATCCGGATGGTCCTCCTCCTGCAACGATAACTTCATAATGTTCATTTATTGGTATTTCCTTAGAAAAATTTATATTCATCCCACCATACCTCCTTCTTGCTTAAAATACTATTGTCATAATAGAATGGGGCATAATTGTCAGATCGCAAAGTTTGTTATTATCGCAAAGTTTAAAATCACACGTTTCTTCTCTTTTGTTTAAAACTATAACAATTTTTTCACCATTGGGATTTATAAAGGCTGTTGATTGTAGTTGATCCGTGTAACGAGAAACCACTATTCTCCTTGCCCCTTTTTTGATAAAGCGACTGAAATGTCCAATATAATAATAAGAAAGTTTTAATTCAATTTTATCATTCTCCACATCACACATAACAGGTGCATCACAATAATTTCTCACATGATTAGGACCACCCTGAGAATCCAATATTACATTCCAATCCATATAACCATTCATACCTGCATTTAGATTCCCAATAATATCATGTGCATATTTTTCAGCTACAGTTATTTGATTTATATTCTTATAAAGTGAATATTCAGCACAACCCTCTGTAAAGATTAACTCTTTCTCCGGGAACTTTTCTCTTACCAATTGCAAAGTTTCAAAATGATCTCCTGAGTACCAATGAAATGCTACACCATCAATAGAGGCATATGCATCTTCACCAGAGATCGAAATTAAGGCCCTGTCATAAACTCTTTCCTTATTGTGATCCCATATATTAATCTTAACATGTAAAAGACCTTGCTTCTTAAGTTCTTTCTTCAAGAAATCACAAGCAAATATTTTTTCCTCTTCTGCCGTAAATAGACAAGAATCCCATCTCTGAACTGCTTTAGGCTCGTTTTGTACCGTTAATCTGGTAACTTCAATCCCATGTTTTCTATATTCTAAAATGTATCTTGTAATAACTTTTGCCCAATTTTCATAATATTCCGCTAAAAGTCTTCCACCATTATTCATTTGTTTATTAGACTTCATAAAAGGTGGCGGACTCCAAGGACTTCCAAGAAATTGTATAGATGGATTCTTAGCCAGTGCTTCTTTAATATAAGGTATCACATATTTCTCATCCTGCTCAATAGAAAAACTATTAAGTTCTATATCCTCCTCAGTTACATAACTATTATTACCCAAAGAGAAATCACAACTTTGGATGTGCAGTCTGCAAAAATTGTAGTTATTACCTTCCTTTCCGAAATACATATCAGTAAGAATTTTTTGCTTTTCTTTACTCATACGATAAAAAGTATATGCTGCCGATTCAGTTAAGGCACCTCCAAATCCCAGTATTTCCTGTCTTTTTTCTTCTGCATACACTTTAATTAATTTATTTTCTATATCATAATCCGTATAGAACTCTTTTTCTGTCTCCATCATCTGCTTATCTACATCAGATGTATATATTTTCATTAGACGGCTCCTTTCACTATGGATCGCTAAATAGATAGACTCTCTTTTCAACATATGTAATATGAATCATTTCTTACTATCTAGTTAGCTCGGTACTCAGGGTGTCGATCAAAATATCTCCTATGCTTTTGATATGGCCTACGAAACCAATATCATTAGAGCATAGGAGTTTATATTTTTTTAACCTTAATTAACGCTTCGGCTCCCATTTCAAATGGGGATATAGCTACTACTCATTATTTGTAACCGAATTCTTCACAATGTGCTAACCACTGTTCTTTGTAGCTATCCTGTATCTTCTGAAGACCGGCTGCATCTGCTTGTTTTAAGAACTCAGCAATTGATGCTTCTACATCTTCCACAAGACCTGCCTGAATAGGCGCCAGATATTGAGCAATAACGGAGTTTAAGTTGGCTCTTTCAATTTCATAAGTGGTGTAGTCCTCTATAAACCCTACACTAAGCCTCTTTCCTTTCCATTTTGTATTCGCAGCCCCTTCGTCATAAGAGGTTATCAAATCTTTGTAGGCAGTATCATCAGAAGGTTTCGGATCTTTCTTAAACAGATGATTTCTTAAATTCCAGGTATTCATATTTTCATAACTAAAACCAGAATCCTTAATCTCTTCATAATATTGTCCGTCAACCAGATTCCAATGCTTACCTTCTATACCATATTGCACTAGATCATTAGCTGTTTCATCCGTCATTAAAAAGTCAAGTGTAATTAATGCTCTAGCAGGATCTTTAGAGTTATGTGGAATAACTGTAGCATTCTGAAGAGGAGATGCTGGAGCAATGGTATTGTTAATTAATCCATAGGTTACAAAGCCAACCTCCCAGTCAGGATGGTTCTCTTTAGCCAATTTATAGGAGCCATTCCATTTGTCCTGATTCATGCCACTTACAGATGCTACAATTAACCCTTCATCAAAGCTGTCTTCTTCTGTTTTAGATAGAGAACTCTTTGACCAAAATCCCATATCTGCCCACTTTTTCAGTAATTTCATATTCTCAACAAAATCATCTGATCTCCAATAGTCAATAATTTCTGTAGGCGAATCAATTAATCCCATTAAACCATAGTTTGAAAAAGCTCTACCGTATTTAAGGTCAAATATAGAGTTCATATAAAAAGCTTCATTAAAATTATTTGCTACAGTGATAGGAGAAAGTAATCCCTGATCTGGTTCATTCTTCTGAATTCCGCTTATGTAAGCTTCAAAATTCTCTAAAGTGTTAGGAACAGGCAGATCATATTTCTTTCTTAAATCCTCACGATACCTAATACCAGTGGCCGCATAGGTCTTCTGATCTGCTGGAATACTATATAAAGAACCGTCAACCTTACACATATCAAGGGTACTCTGATCAATTAAATTGCTTAAATTAGGAGCATATTGAGGTAACAGCTCATCTAGTGCATAGAAGGCTCCAGTTCTAGCCAGAGTACTATAGCTGGTCCAATCTGCTGCATACATTAAGTCACACTGTTCACCAGAGGAAAGTACAAGATTATACTTCTGAGCCCAATCCGTCCAAGTGGTGAATCTAAATTCAATGGTCGTATTTATTTTATCCAATAAATATTTATTTAATTCATCAACTACCGTCTGATAATCCTTACCCGGATCACCAACCATGTAAAATACCAGATTTGCAGTCTCTGATAAATCATACCTTACTTTTGGATCATTGGATGTCTCTTGGGTGGTATCTGGTTCCTTAACTTCCTCCTTATCGTCGTTCTGTTCAATGTCTTCGGCTTTCTCAGTTTCTTGCTCTGTTACGTCTGTCGTATCCTTTCCCTTACACCCAGCAAATGACAGAACCATGCATAAGATTAATAACACACTAATGACTTTTTTCATAACTTTCTTCATTTTTTTCCTCCAATATTTTATATTTTATATTAAGCACTTATTGTGCCAAATATCAACCCTTGACTGCGCCAACAGTGATTCCAGATACAAAATATTTCTGCAAAAATGGATATAGTAAAATAATCGGTCCTGTTACGATTACTGTCATGGCCAATTTTGTAGACTCTGTTGGTACCTCTAGTACAATACCAGAAGTTAAAGCAAGGTCTCTTACTGCCTGTGCACGATTTAATAAATTATAAAGATAAAACTGTAGCATATATTTGGATGTATCATTAATAAATAAAGAGGAACTTAACCAATTATTCCAGTACCCAAGAGCAAGAAACAAACCAATTGTAGCAAGCGCTGGACCAAGGACAGGCATTACAATTTTTGCAAAAATAGTAACATGACCTGCTCCGTCAATTTTTGCTGCCTCTGTCATTTCATCCGGAACAGAACTCTTAATAAACGTCCTCATTAGAATAATATTATACGATGACAGGATTCCTGGTAACCATAGGGCTGTTAAGGTACCATGTAGGTGAAGTATTTTCGAAATTGTAATATACCATGGAATCAATCCTCCTCCAAATATTGTAGTAAAATAAATCATAAAGGAAATTCTGTTTCTGTATTTGAACTCTTTTCTTGACAATACATAGGCTGTCACTGTGGTTATCAGTAAACCCACCCCAGTCCCTACAACTGTTACGAATATTGTTACTTTATAAGCGTTAAGAATATCTTTGGGATTTTCCAAAATCAGTTTATATGCATCCAGTGAAAACTTCTTCGGCAGCAGACTGTATCCTTCACGAATTATGGTACTATTGGCCGTAAGTGATCCTGACACAATTAATATAAACGGCAGGATACATATGGCTGCTAGTAATGTCAGAAATATATATGCAATCATATCAAAGGTAATCGTATACCCTGACTTCTTTATCTTTCTTGTCTTTTTTCTCCTGTTTAATATTATATCCACTGTGTAATTTCCTTTCCTATTCATTCTCTTTCACTTGTTCTTGTTTTATAAGTTTTTACACTTCTTAGAACAAGGCATAATCTTCGTTTTTGCGCTTAACTATAAAATTGGTTATAACTATGGTCACAAAACCAAACACGGATTGGAAGAGACCAGCAGCTGTACCTAACCCATTATTAAGAGGATTACTCATGGTCAAACGATATACATAAGTATCAAAAATGTCCGTGTAATTATATAGTAGCCCGTTATTACCTACTGTCTGATAGAACAAGTCGAAATGTCCGCGCATAATATTACCCAAGGAAAACAATACCAATATAATAAAAGTAGTTTTAATCAGAGGCAGGGTAATATATCTAATTTGTTGAAATACATTAGCCCCATCCACCTCAGCTGCTTCGTAAAAAGTACGGTCTATTCCTAAAATAGCAGCCAAATAAACCACTGATCCATAACCCACACCTTTCCACAATTCAAAGAATACAATAATAAAAGGCCAATAAATAGGTGTATTATAGAAATCTATACGCTCCATCCCAAAAGAACTCAGAAATGTATTTATAGCTCCAGTTTCGTAGGTCAATAGATTATATACAATAACATTTAATAGTACATAGGAAACAAAATGTGGCATAAATATAAGAGTTTGATTCACTCGTTTGAAAAATTTATTGCTTACCTGACTAATTAAAATAGCAGTAAGTATTCTAAAAATGTGTCCTAGTACAATAAACACCAAATTATATAACACTGTATTTTTAACTAATTTTGGCAAATCCGCCTTCCATATATATTCAAAATTATCAAATAAAACAAAAGGACTGGTCCACAACCCATCACGAAAATTAAATTTTTCAAATGCAAAGTAAACTCCTGCCATTGGAATATAGCTATTTACAGTAAAATATAATATTGCTGGTACTAGTAGTAAAAATAAGACCCAGTTTTTTCTTACTTCTTTAAAAAATCCCACTTGCCTATATTTTGCTCTCTCGGGGGCTTCCAGCTTTTTAATTACCACAAAGCCTAAAATAGAGAAAATCAAAATCAGGTAAATAACGTTCGAAAATGTAAATGTATTTGTTAACCCAAATGCTATATTAGAATACTTAGCAAAGGTAATAATTCCAAAGCATAGCAACAGATTAAACACCATAGCATACTGCCCTGCTTCGTAAATATTAATATTATTTGTATCACTGTTGTACTTCTTTACTTTAATTAAGAACATACCATTTAATATAACCACCACCACTGTCACAACAAAAAGTACCATAGCAAAGGCTCCTTGAGTACCGTATCCACTTTTATGAACAAATGAAAGCATTGTTAATGTGCTATAACCTGTTCTCATCCCCTTCTCTGTCATATCAATCTTAAGCACTTCAAGAATCTTGGCAGGATCTCTTATTACTATAGTTCTTACTAGTACAAACAAAAATATTGTAATCAGGGATATTGCAGCAGATATAAGGATTCCAAGTCTCTTTCTACCGTATACCCTATTCAAATAGCTACCGTCTGATAAGATGGTTGTACTTTCTTTCTTAACTATCTTCATTCTTATGCCTCCGTTGTATATGTAGTCTAAGCAAATACTTTAATTCGCTTAGTTCCCTTTCACTGAAATTATGGAATCTCTCATATTTACTTCTCATTACATGAAACTTCATAAATCAATGCTATTTTCTGCGGTATTCATTAGGTGTAACTCCATTTAATTTTTTAAAGACTCGGTAAAAATAGGTGGAGCCGTTAAAACCCACTTTCTCAGCAATCTCATTAACAGAAAGAGCGCTTTCATTAAGTAATAGCCTTGCCTGTTCCATTCTTTTATCTAAAAGGGTATCATTAATGGTATTTCCTGTATATTG
Source organism: Anaerocolumna sp. (assembly GCA_047972335.1). GTDB lineage: Bacteria > Bacillota > Clostridia > Lachnospirales > Lachnospiraceae > Anaerocolumna. The sequence continues at coordinate 30,193 of JBKEAO010000101.1, forward strand.
TTTATATATCCGGCACATATAAGCACTAGAAATTCCTATTTCATCTGCCAGCATCTCTATTGAAAAAAGTGGATTTTGAAATTGTTTTTCGATAAGAAAATGGATATCCATTATAGTTTGGCTCAACTTATCCTTTCGTTTATTTTCCATTTCCTTTTGAATAATCATAAATAGTTCTAACAATTTCTCATTTCTTTCCTTTATAGTATTACAATCCTGCAGGAGATTGGTAAAAATAATGGAACTTGCAAATGTATGGAAGGAGCTGTTCTTTTGAATTAAATTCACTGCATTATTTATCATAAAGATTAAACGACTTATTACCATGTTGTAGATAACAATTGGGTAAGAATAAGTCTGTGTTATAATTTCTAGATAAATATCATGTGCCTCTTTAGCCTTACCATTGGTTAGATATTTCATTAGTTGCTTTTCTTTATTTTCTGGAAACTTATAATTTTGTAAATCCTTGATTTTAATCTGATCACAGAATACAATGCTGCTTTTTTCCCAAAATATACTTCTGGACAATGCCTCTTCTATCTGCTTGTATTGAATAAAGAGTTTATCTAGGTCCTGTGTATATTCACTAATAGCAATAGAAATTGAAGTCTGAAAATATTCCTGTACCAGTCTTTGTGTATGGATGAGATTCTCCTCAAATCTTCTTGTTTCATCTTCCCCCTCCAATATGTAAAACAGCAGGTTTTTGTCCAAGCTTAGGTTAAGGCAATAGGTATTAGAATCATTTTGCATTAATTCATTTAAGATATTGACAGCAGCAAATTTATAGGCGTTTATTAGCTGTGTATCGGAACTTTCAAGCAAATATTGATAATCATCCACCTTCATACATAATAGAACTAATTTTTGATTTTTGGCTAGGGACATTCCTAAAAGGGATAATAGTTCTGCTCCTGTCTTATATCTCCCACCACTTTCAAAACCAATATTCTCCAACAATTCCTTAATCTTTATGCTTCTTGTAAGAGTTTCTGTCCGACGTTTTTCAAGTAAAAGGTTATTTATGTCTTTTGTCATAACACGAATGGGGCTGACTAACCGGTAAGAACATAAAAAAGCAACCACCACCCCAACACCAGCTATCATCAGTGTTATGATGATGATAGTCGACTGCAATTTCTTAACTTGGGATAACAGATCATTATAATCAATGATACTAATATTTCTCCACCCAAATTTATTCGTATCTGTAAATATGATTACTGACTTGTTTCCACTTATTTCTTCCAAAAAATAACCGGATTTCTTCTTTGAAATACTATTATCATAATTCAACAGCTCTTTCAGATTATCAAGTACCTCAAAATCACTAGAATTGGAATAAATTACTTTTCCATTTTCATCCAATACCAAAGATACTGTACTTGGGTACTCCGTATTTTTTTCAGGAAATAAATACTCTGGTTCCAGATTCAACATAATAACATTCCTTTTTTTGCTGTTCTTAAATACATCATACATAATATACGTATAAACAATTTTTTTTGTTTGCTGATTAACCTGATAATACCTTGGTACCATGATAAATGGGATATAATCTTTGTAATTTTCTATCATAGTAACAGCTGTTGAATCATGAAAATTCTCGATTGTGTCGTATTCTGCCCTCCAAGGTTTAATCAAATCAGTTTCATTGGTTACATTGTAAATTCTATCGTTCTTACTGTTATATAGATAAATAGAATCTACATCAGGAATGGTTACAAGAAAATGTCGTAGTTGCAAAAAGGCGGTACTCTCTTCAACTCCACTGACTGTTTCATATGTAAGCAGCTTTGTCACGGAAATATCATTATATATTTGATATAAAGTATTCAAAGCTATATTAGCCAGCTTTAATCTCTGTTCATCCTCACTTTCCATTTTTTCAAGATTAATTTCATATTCATGCTTCATTAATATAGATTGAAAGTTCACATATAGAATGGATGACGTAATTACAATAGCAATAACAACGCACATAATAATTGAAATTGATACTTTTAAATGAACTTTACTTTCTTTTATTTCCGTCTTCAAAGAACAACCTCCATGTCAATCAAGCTAGTATTATGATAGAATATTTTTACTATATTGTATACTTTGAAATCTTGTTTTTCATCTCTTTTTATCACTTTTTCATATATACAATTTTGATATTACTATATTTTATTGTGATTTTCATACTAAAAACAGAAGTCCATAGGCTTACTACGAAAAAAGAGGTTGCTATAATTCAGTCAGCAACCTCTAGTTAAACACTATTACTTCTATATTCCTTTGGCGTAACACCATTTTCTTTTTTAAATACACGATAAAAATAACTAGAATTTATGTATCCTACACGTTCGGCCACCTCACTTATTGATAGCTGTGTGTCAAGTAATAATTCTCTTGCTTTTTTCATTCTAAGGAAAGCAAGCCTATCAAGAATTGTTATTCCTTTATGCAGCTTATAAAGTCTGCACATATATGCAGTGGACATTCCTATGGAGTCTGCCAAATAATCAAGGGAAAAAGTTGAATTCGTATATTCTTTCTCAATCATCCTGTTGATCTTTTCCACCATATTTTCTTGTTTATCATTTTTTCGTTTCTCAAATTCTAATTGTATCCTATAAAATAAATCATAGAATTTTTGGTTTCTTATTGTAATACTGTCTGTTTCTTGTATCAAATTAGTTAAGTCATAATTACCTGCAAAGAAAGATTCATTTCCATTTTTCTGAAAAATTGAAACAACCTTATTAATAACAAAGACCAGTCTATTAATAACCATATTGTAAATGATAATTGGATATTGATATGTATCCTGAATAACCTCTTCATAGATATTCTTCGCTTCTCCTATTTTTCCGGACATCAGATTTTCAAAAAACTGTTTTTCTCTTTGTTCTGGATACTCATATTGAGTATCTTCTTTGGCTTTCATATTTGCTACAAACTCAACGTACTCATTTCCCAAAAAAATACTTCTAGTCAGACTTTCCTTTAATTTCTCATAAAGATTATATAGTTTATCTGGCTTGGTTTCTAGCTCACTAACAAGAACCGAGATAGAAACGTTATAATATTTACTGACATAGGCCTGCATCTGTTTGATCAGATCTTTTAATTGTTCTGCAACTAGATTATCCTCCCACTGAAGAACGAGCAGATTTTGATTATTCTCAATATCCAGATTAAGTACTTTTGTGTCTTCCCCTAGCAATTCACTTATTACATTGGCTCCAATAAATAAAAAAGTTCTTACTTCTTCCATGCCCTTCGTTTCTAAAAGTACTTTATAATTATCCAGACGCATACATAACATTCCAACTTTTTTATTTTCTGAACATTCCATTCCAATATAAGACAAAAACTCCTGTCCAGTTATTTTATTCCCTTTAGAATCCCATCCTCCATTTTCTAACAGCTCAACTATTATTCTATTTCTGACTACCTTTTGAAGTTTTAAATTCTCTCCCTGAAGTTTAATCACGTCTGTTGACATACTCTTAATAGGAATACTCAGTCGTCTAGAAGAAATATAGGCAGCAAGTATGCCAATTGTTGCTATCATAACTGTTATAAAAATGCTGATTGCTTGCATTCTGTTTACCTGATCCAGTAGAATATCATATTCGATCATAGTGATATATCTCCAATTATGTTTATCCCCACTGGTGAACATGATGACTGATTTCACTCCTCCTATATCTTCTAAAAAGTAACCAGAATTTTGTTCTTTCATATTTCCCTCTTTGTCAAACCCTGAATCTAACTGCTTAGTCACCTTAAATTGCTCAGAATTAGAATATACAACTTGATTATTCTGGTCTATTACTAATTTTATATTGCCAGTTTGATTATCGAATCCCTGAAAGAGGTAATCACTATTAAGATTTAAAAGAACCGCATCTTTTTCTTTACTCTTCACTGAGGTTTTATACATAATATAGCTATATACACATTTGGTCTTCCCCTCATCCAAAGAGTAAAATCTTGGAATAGGAATGTATGGGAGATACTTATTGCTATTGCTTAGGATTTCTATCGCTGAGCTGTCATAGAAATTATCATCTTTCATATCATAATCTGGATTCCAGGATTTAATTAGATTTGACTCAGTGGTCACATTATAGATCCGGTTATTGTTTTTATTGTACACATAAATGGAATCCAATTCTGGCATGGAACTAAGATAATAACGCAGCTGAAGAAAAGCAGTATTCTCATCTATGGAGGAAATATTTTTATTAGCAAATAATTTCATTATTGATATATCGTTCATTATTTGATATGCAGTACTTAAAGCAAGATTAGACAGTTTTGTAATCCTAGTTTTTTCTGTCTCCATATTTTGGAGTCTTGCATTATATTCATGCCTCAATAAAATGGACTGAAAATTTACATAAAGAATAGATGAAGTTAAAAAAATAGCTATTACAACGCTAAAAATCATAGTTAAGTATAACTTCAAATTAATGCTGTCTTTTCTCTTATCCATTAATTTATCATCCTTTTCCGACATATAGAATTAAACAATTTCATACATTTTATATAGTTCTTATTTTACCATATCTGCTTCTATATACTTTATGTTTCTAAGTATTATCAATTTCTACTACTTTAAATGAATAAATACAATCTTTAGTCGGCTACTCATATTATACAGTGAGCCGATTCTCTTTTCTGTACAAAGTCGGAGATAGACCTACTATTTTAGAAAATACTTTACAAAAATAATTTGGATCATGGAAACCCACAAAAGAAGAAACTTCCTTAATCGGCAGGTTAGTTCCTGCAAGAAATGACGTAGCATCCTCGACTCGTAATCGATTAATATATTCATTAATATTTACTTTCATTCTTCTCTTAAAAGTATGATTAATATAAGAGACACTGCAATGGCAAAAACTAGCCACTTCAATTACTGATATTTTTTCTCGATAATTCCTCTTAATAAATTCCAGTGTATGTCCAATAATAGTATCTTCCCCAGAACTAAATCGAGTGTTGCTTATAAAATTGGGATTCGATTTAGTAAAATCATCATAAATCCGACTTATAAACTCTACAGCAATGCTTAAAAGACTGTTGACTTTATGTATTTCGGGTACCTGACTATTAGTAGATTTCTGATATAGCGCTAAGAGCATGGTTTCATCCCATCCTGTGCTCATACTAATCTCCTTAATATACTGTTCGTTTTCTTTTCTATTGGTGGAAAATAATCCTGCGTGCAACGTCCCAATCAACTGGTCATTAAAAAATATAGGCAAAATGTATTCCTCCACTCCGGCATGACATTTGCCATAAAAGGTACCTTTGAGCTTTCTGCATTTTTCTGCAATAGGTTTCTTCATACCCTGGCATCTATCCCACAGAATTTTATTAGATTTCACAATCATACAATAGGGATTGCTATGAATCATATAGGGATAGAGAATTTCAGTCAAATCTTTATCAAGAAATATAAACCCTGTAAAATCATTAATACAGATATAAATACCATAATCTTCTGTAATTTGCTTTAGATACTCTGTTAATACCATATAGGATTGTACGGCCATTTAACACTCCCCCCTGTTTCTTATATTTTAACCTATTTTCAATCTTATAGCAAGAAGCTTGCAGAATTTTTAAGATTTCCTACAGTTTTTTTAAGGTAATGATTTGTTAGTTTCGCTATAATGATATTGATTTCAAAACTTGGAGGTACAATATGAATAAACAGCAAATAAATAAACAATATGATTTTGTAGTAGTTGGAGGGGGAATATCTGGCGTATGCGCTGCCATAGCAGCAGCTAGGCATGGAGTTTCCACTGCACTGGTGCATAACAGACCTGTGTTAGGTGGCAATGCCAGTTCGGAAATAAGAATGCATATATGTGGTGCCGATTGTCATGGAAAAAGGCCCGATGCCAGAGAAACGGGTATTCTAGAGGAACTACTTCTAGAAAATAAAAAACGTAATCCTCAGTGGTCCTTTTCTATCTTTGATACAATATTATGGGAAAAATGCCATTTTGAAAAAAATCTTGATCTCTACCTAAATACACATATGACAGAAGTTATTGTAGAAAATAATGAAATCAAGAAAATAAAAGCAATACAACTTACAACAGAAAAAACATTTGACTTTGAAGCTAATCTATTCACAGATGCCACAGGAGACGGTACTTTGGCTTACCTTTGTGGTGCTGAATATATGAGCGGACGTGAGGGAAAAGATGTATTTAAAGAAGAACATGCTCCAGATCAATCAGATCAAATAACTATGGGTAATACTTTATTGTTCCGCGCGATAGATACAGGAAACCCTGTTCCTTTTCAAAAGCCATTTTGGGCAAACAACTATAAAGAAGAAGATCTTAAACTACGTGATCATGGTGAGATTACTTACGGCTATTGGTGGATTGAACTAGGAGGAGATGAACTTGATACTGTGTCAGATGGTGAGATAATCCGTGATGAGCTTCTTAAAGCACTTTACGGTGTATGGGATCACATTAAAAATAACAGGAAACATAAAGCAGATAATTACGCCCTTGATTGGGTTGGCTTCCTTCCTGGAAAACGTGAAAGCCGTAGAATAATTGGTGATTATATTCTCAAAGAACAGGATTTAATCGCCAGTCGTATTTTTGAAGATGCAGTAGCATACGGTGGATGGCCGATGGACATGCATGTAGCTGGAGGGCTAAAGGCCAAACTAGAACCTACAGATTATATTCATCTAGACAAACTTTACACAATTCCTTACAAGAGTTTGTATTCTAAAAACATTCATAATCTTATGCTGGCTGGTAGAATTATCAGTGCTTCTCATATGGCTTTTGGTTCAACCCGTGTTATGGGAACTTGTGCCGTAATAGGCCAAGCAGTTGGTACTGCTGGCGCTCTTGCTATTTCAAAAAGGATAAGACCTGCTGCTATATCCTCTCATATTTCAGATTTACAGCAATTACTGTTAAAAGATGATTGCTATCTCCCTGGAATACAGAATGAAGATTTGAATGATTTAACAGTCAATGCCAAAATACACTGTTCTTCCGCTTTAGAGAATGGTGATTGTGATAATATTATAAACGGTACTTCCAGAAAAACTGGAGATTTGACCAACTGCTGGATTTCTGAAAAAATGACAGACAAAGGTGAGTGGATTAGCCTGACATTTCCTAAAAAAATTCAGTTATCAGCTCTTCACTTGAAATTTGATTCTGATTTGAGTCGAGAGATTTCTATTTCCATGTCAGAACGTGTTCAAAAACACCAGATACCCGGAACACCTTCAACGTTGGTGAAGGATTATCAAATTGAACTTTATAAAGAGGACGAATGTGTACACTCTTTTCAGGTTGCTGATAATCATCTACGTTTTCAGATACACCAATTACAAGCCCCGGTGTCATGCGATAAAATCATAGTAAAAGTTAGAACAACTCATGGTGACAGTCATGCCAGAATCTTTGAAGTGAGAGTATATTAATTTATTCTATTCGAGATAATATACGTAGATTATTCTTTACAAATTAGCTTGATAATTACAACGCATTATTGGTTCACCTACACTAAGCCAAAAATGATCCATATGTTACCCTTTGGCTCATTTTTGGCTTTTCTTCACTCATATATGTACAAATAAAAATAACGTCCAAACAAATTCTACTTCGTTGCTTTATCTATTGCCTTATTTCTAAAATAAATAAAAATTGCTATTGCTACCATTAAAGCATTTAACAAATAGAAAAAACATCCGTATTTCGTAAAATCTCCTGTAAAAAATGCCTGCATATCTCCAGTTAATAGTTTCCATATAATTGAACTTATATAACCAAATTCTATACAAATTAAGAATAAAAGACTTGTCCCCTTAGCTGTTCGTCCTTTATATGCCCTGATAATATTCATAGGCCATGACAATCCA
>JBKEAO010000068.1:0-26064 GCA_047972335.1 Anaerocolumna sp.
CAAGAAATCAGACTCAGATAAAGAGTCAAGACCATCAGAAATAAACTGACGGTACTGGTTATGTAATGTCCAACATTTTAGCATAAGCGAAACCTCCTAAAAAAATATATTTAAGGGCTTCGCCGCAAATTTTTTTACATTTGTCAAGCGTTTTTATGAAAAAATATGCAAAAATGTTGAGGTGAAATAAATTTTAAGAAGTAAAGAAAATATAGAGAATATAAGGAACGTAGAGTTTCCGAACATTCTCATGGCATAATAAGGGGGTGATTTTAGCGAATGCTTTTTTATAGGGTAGAAATAGAATTAAGTACTGCAATCGCTGATGTGAGTGACAAAACTAAAAAAATGCATCCTTTAGAGCTGAGTAACTATTTAGACCCATACAATACCCTTTTATTAGATTTATATGAGGAAAATGATATACACTTTATGTTACAGTTTTTAACAATGGATACACCATCTGAACTTTTGGCATATGTAGCCTATGACCAAAAAATAATAGATAGAGGATATATTGATGTTGAAAAAGATGTACTGGAGATTTGTAAAGTAATTAATTTGCCTTCTTGCTTGAAAACGGTGGTATATGAGGAAGTTAGCGCATTTGATTACAATAGAGCAATAACAAGGTATGGTATTAATTCAAGGCTTAGAGATATTCTCACAAAACAATTTGGCTTAGACTATGTGAGATATGAAACGTCTGGATATCAAGTTACTGACCGAATAGTTGATGGATATAGTATTACAAATAAAACTTCGGCAAAAAAGGCAATGAAGAAACTGCTTCCAGATGCTGCGATGGTAAAAGAGATTGACCGAATTTTCAATACAGAGCATCCAAAAGATTTGTACTATGGGATTCCGGTACATTACAAACTATCTGCCAAATCGGATTTAGTAGCAGACGATATGGTCGATCTAATCGTTAATTGCTTGTATACAAATAAAAGGCTGCTTAGCAGACGGATAACAAAAATAGACAATATAGAGGACAAAAGATGGGATAAGGAGAATTTCTCAAAACTTATTAAATGTTCCCAGGGTACTGCCATTGAGATAATGCTTAACGGGGATGTAGCTACGGAACAGGAATATGCATCTCAGTATCATCGCGTATCAGATTTACTGGCAGAGTATATTAAAGTTAACTCCGGCAGTATCTTGTTCTTTCTTGTTGAGAATATGAGTCATCCAGGATTTGCAAAACAACTAATTGGAAAAATCGATGAGGAGTTAGATATTCTTGAGATTAACGAGGGGGTTGGAAATTCAAGACAGGCATTATCATATTTTATGGCTTTGTTGGATGAGTCAAACATGCAGAAGTTTTACGATAATGATGTGATATTTGAAAAAGATAAGTTTTATTCAGCGACGGAGGTTCGTACGAGATTTAATCAGTGGCGAAAAGCCAGACTTAAGGATAGAGTATATAGTGCATATAATCAAAATCTGGCACTTAGAGTCGATAAGGACATATCGAAGAAAGGTTCTGCCTTCGATGAATTACAGACGTTGGTTGGCCTAGAAGATGTAAAGTCTATCGTAAAAGATATTATTTCTGCATACAAGGTTCAGAAAATGCGTAATAAATACTATGATTCAAATGAAGCTTTTACAAGACATATGATATTTACTGGGAACCCAGGAACGGCGAAAACAACTGTTGCACGGCTCATGACTGAAATAATGAAGGAAAATGGAATATTGAAAACTGGCACGTTTATTGAAGTTGGCAGAGCTGATTTAGTTGGTAAGTATGTAGGATGGACAGCAACAATCGTAAAAGATAAATTTTCCCAGGCGCAAGGTGGAGTATTGTTTATTGATGAAGCTTATTCCTTAGTAGACGATTCTCATTCATTTGGGGATGAGGCTATTAATACTATAGTTCAGGAAATGGAAAATAAGAGGGGTGATGTGATAGTCATCTTTGCAGGGTATCCTGAAAAAATGAATGAATTTCTTGCAAAAAATGAGGGGTTAAGAAGCAGAATCGCATTCCATGTCAAGTTTCCGGATTATAATCCGATTGAATTGATGGGTATTTTGGACAAAATTCTTAAAGGCAAACAATATAGAATAACAGCAGAAGCTAGAGAGAAAACGTTGCAGATATTTTATAAGGTATATAAGCAGGAGGGATATGGAAATGGGCGCTTTGTTCGAAATCTTTTTGAACAGGCTGTAAATCGCCAGGCTACAAGAATTACGACGATGGAACGCAAGGAGATTAGTCGAGAGGAATTATTTGAGCTATGTGCTTCAGATTTTGATACTAACATTGTTGAGCAGTATAAAAATCCCCAAAATCATAAGATAGGATTTGCGTTCTAAGAATGAAAGAAGGGATGTTCGTTAAATGTTTGAAAAAACTAATGCAATGCAAAGAGTAAAGAATTATTTAAGGAATCATAACTTTAGATATGTTCCGTTCAACGAATCAAACAGACCATTGTTAATTACTGATGTCGATTGCATTATAATTCCCTGTTCTGCGGAAAATGTTATAGGAAAGAGCATAGAAGTCCAGTTGCGTTTTCGAGAGGAATATCTATACCTAATGGCATATTATTCACAAATATTTGCCACCCCAGATAAATATACTGAACTTATGAGACTACTAAATTATATTAACGGACATCTATGTTATGAAAGTATTCTTATGCATGCGATGGTTCTGGATGAAGAAACTGGATATATATATAATGGTGTTCAGATACGATACGAAACATTGGAAGAATTCTTTTTTGATGTGATGGATTACGCCTTGAGTTTTCAGAAGCAACTATTAGAGAATATATGCATACCTGCAGTTATGATCCAAACTGGGGAATGGGATTTTTACAAGGCAAGAAAGTATATAGGATCTGAATTGATGCATAGCTCTATCGAATAGACAAACGGTAGTGGTTGTTTTAAAAGAAGTATTTAAGGAGTGAAGCTTATGAAAATATTTGCAATGAGTGACATACATGGATGTTTGGCAGAATTTGAAGAAGCATTGTCGTTGGTGGATTTATCAGACGATGATTCTATGCTAATTCTTTTGGGGGATTATGTTCATGGTCCAGATAGCTATGGCGTGTTGAAAAAAATCATCGAGTTACAGAAAAGATACGGACAAGATAAGGTTGTGGCATTGATAGGAAATCATGAAGATATGGTGATTGACGGGAGATGGCCTATTTGCGGGGTAGATAATGGTGAGAGATATGATGATCGAGAAGCAGAGGAAGATAAGTACATAGAATGGATGAAGTCTTTGAGGCACTTTTATGTTACTGAACGCCAAGTATTCTGTCATGCGGGAATTGAGGAAGATGAAGAAGATATGTGGGAATGGGGGACAGATGACTATACATTTACGGAAAAGTATCCGGCTCAGATAGGACATTTTTATATGGATATTATAGCGGGGCATATCGGAACAGCTGTAATTTCTGGTGATCCTAGTTATCATGACATATATTTTGATGGGGAATCGCATTACTACATTGATGGCACAGTATTAGACAGCGGAGTTATTCCGGTGCTTATGGTAGATACGGAGACAAATAAATATTACAAGGTGACTGATGCGGGTAATTGGATTATACTACCATATGATGAGGAAAACTAAGAAAAAAAATAGAGGAAATTGTAATTAAAACAAGAGACCGAGGTAAAGATATTTCATGGTATGAGCTCTTGGATAGTAGGCGGAGGTTCGGTGATATTGCATGTTTTGTTTTATAGATGTACTTAAAGAGGCATATTGATATTGGAATTATGGTTTACTTAGGCGACTGTGGCACCGATGTACATGAAATTGAAGAAATTATTCCATACAAAATATGTTTGAGCAGGTGACAAACGAATGACTGGTGATGAAGTTATAAAGATAATTGAGGACTTAAATGAAATTGAGAGAAATAAGGTAATAGTGCATCTACAAAGGTACACTAAGCCTGTTGGATTCTGTGTGGGCGAAAACTATAGTTTTTGGCTTAATCCTGAAGATAATATTTATGATGAAAGCTATATAATAAAATTACTTTGGGATAGCGAAGCAGGCGTCTGGGTAGCAACAAGCGAAGATGTGAAAGGTTTAGTTCTTGAATCTGATTCTATTGAAGCTCTTATAGAAAAAGTAAAACTTACTGTGCCTGAATTACTATCGTTGAATAGAGTAACACTACAAAAACCTATATCCCTTTATTTCAATATCATATATGAACGGTAAAATAATACATAATATGAATGTAGTTGATATGTTCCCTAAAACCTCAAAACAGTTGATATGTTTCCCCAGACCTCGAAAACAGTAAAAAACGATTGATATGTTCCCTTGTACCACGACATCAATAATGGGCACTCGAGCCACGTTGAGACGGTTTGTCTACTTTCTAGATAAATCAATAGATGCGAGAATTATTTAAAGCGGATGTTGTGAATTTGTCCATCTTTTGCCCACCTATTTTTGAGAGCGTGGACAAATCACAGAATAGCTTGCTCAAATATATCAATAGTATTGCTTTTCATCTTGTCGGTATTAAAGACATATGTATTTAACGTTATTTTTATATCTTTGTGTCCTAACCGTTCCATAACATCTTTAGGAAAGGCACCATTTTCAGCTAAGATAGTTCCGTGTGTATGTCGTAAAAAATCCAAACGTTTGGATTTTATTTGTTAGTGTAATGATTATCCTATAATAAATTATAGGAGGTCATACTATGCATTTTCAAATTTCAGAAGAGCATTACCATGAATTGCTCGACTTTCTGGAGGCAAATCACTATTCTATATTGACCATGATGGGAACCGCTGTCCAAGTAAAGAAGTAAAAGATGTGGAATTGAAAGAAGCCTTTATCCGACTATACAATGATATGGTCAGGGATAAGGGCTCTTTTTTTCGAAGCTTCTATAATAACGTAGAGAAGGTAATCGGGAAAAATTTGGTTTCAACTAATATTGACAAGCTGACAGCGGATATTAATACCTTTGAGAAAGATTTAAGCGAACTGATACAGCTTAAGATAAGGCACCAGATTGATGATATATTCTACAATAAGGAATATCAGAGGATTCGGAACGAGTTGGATGACTTGGCGGAGGAGAAGGAAAGCCTACGAGAAGTAAATCTGAATCAGAATAAAATGCAGGAGAAGCTTGATTATATCAAGAAAACCATTGGTGGGAGTACAGAGCCGTTGCAGGAGTTTGATGATGAATTATTCAAGACACTGGTGGAAAAGGTTCTGGTTAAGGATGCCAAGCATGTGGTGTTTGTATTTGAGGATGGATTGGAGTTTGAGGCGGAGTTGGAGAAGGTGAAGAATTAGAAAAGGAATACTAATATAGAGGCTGTGACTAGAAGAAAATTCTAGTGGCAGCCTTATTTTGAGAAATGTTTTTGAATTTACTGGTATAAATTGTAGATATGATTTGAATTATGGGGTATACAATGATAGAATATTGGTAATTATTAACCATTTAAAAAAGAAGGTGACATTGTAAATAATATTACTCCCCCTAATTTTAGAGATGTTAATTTGTATAGATTGCAATATGGTATACAGTTGACACCACAACAAATTATTTCTACCTTTGATGATACAATATACGAAAATTTTATATCGTGTTGGCTACTGGATTGCATTGATAATAAATATGAAAGGCTCGATCGAAAGTATGATGAAATAATTCATACAGGTGGTGCGGGAGATAAAGGTCGTGATGTCATTGCCATAATTGATTCAAGTAAAAATCTATGGGACAATTATCAGTGCAGTGAATACGATAAGATATTAAACTATACACACTTGATACAAGTGAATAAGGAAAATATATGGAATTATTTCAAAATGCAGCAGAAAGATTAAGAAGTGAATATCAATGTTTCTTGGATTATTTGGAGATAAATGAAGTACAGCTGTCAAAGCGTACTGGACATATTGGGAAAAAGGACTGTTTTGCATTAAACCGCCAGTTTGATATAGTGAGGGAGAAATATCAGTCATGCGGGAGAACACAGGAGTATTATACGGTGATTGATTTCTTTTACTTCTTTTCGGTGCGTACCGGTATTCTGCAAATTAGGAATATGAAGGGAAAGGGAATGACTCTTCAAAAAGGTCAAAGATATCAAGCGTTTTATCAAATGAATGCTATGGAACAATATATTCTTATGATGACGGTATGGTTGGGAGAATATCATGAAGCCTTAGACGATTCCTATTCGGTGTATATGGGAGGCAGGATATTTGAGACAATGACAGAGATAAGGGGAGAGGGAGCACTGTCGAATCCATATGGGAGAGGAATAGTGACATTCTGTAAACAGAATTATTTTAAAGAGGTTCGGATTTTTGCATTATTCCAATTGATTCGTATAGATTGGATGGAAGAAACAGAAGAAGATAAAGATAATAAATTTCGGGTTAAAGAACTTTATCAGACGGCTGAAGGACATACATGGAAAGAACTATTGAAGAAGCAGGGCATAGAATTTTGGTACACTCTGAATGTGAGTACGGTGTTTCCAGTCATAAGGAATATCGTAAAAAATAAATCCGTTGACATCAAAGAGAAGTTGATGAGTTTTCTTGTATATAGTGGGGAAATAGGGGTTCATACAATTGAATTTAAAATAGCAGTTGGTTCCTGTGTCAGGAAAATAATAATGGGTGATCAGTTTACTCTGGAGGATTTACATTATCTGATACAAAAGAGCGTTAATTTTGACAATGATCATATGTATTATTTTAAAATTGGTTCTGGGTCTCTTAGAAGAAGGTACTTTATACCGGAGTGTGAGGATGAAGTATGGCAAGCAGATACAGTTTTGCTGAACTTATGTTGTATGAAGGAATGCAATTTGAATATCTATTTGATTTTGGAGATCAATGGCATTTTCAAATTACGGTAGAAAAAATAGTGACCGAACAAACAAAGGAATGCCAAATTAGTATGATTAAAGGTGAAGCACCAGAGCAGTATGTCTGTGATTGGGAGTAATGGGGCTAGGGATGAAAAAGGAAGACGAGTATGACAATTTCGAAGAATGGGAAGCTGACTACAACCTTCTTAATGAGAAAGATTGGAAGGGACTTGTTATATATAGACGCAGGAAAGCTGAAAAAAACCCTGATGATCAATACGATCAATTCAAATTAGGAGAGGCTTATGTGCTGAATAAGGAATATGAGAAAGCAATCAGTTTTTTATCTGCATTACATCAAAAATATGCGGATGATCAAAATATACAATATAGCTTGTTAGATGCACTATTTGCTATTGGAAAAGATGAAACAGCAATAGATTGGATTATTAGGCCTACAGTTTTGAAACTCAGCGGGGATATTTTAGATTATTGTTATAATTTTTTGCGAACAAAAAGAAAGCCAAGAACGGTTTATGATCTTTAACTGGAATTATACATAGAGGGCTATCTGGCATTTGATGAAGACAAGTTAATGGATTTTTTACATTCGGATAATAGGTTTATATTTACAGGACACGATGCAAGGAGCTATGATTGCTTTGTTACTGTTAATAGGAAAAATGTTCGGTAAGAGATTAGACCCGCCATGATGGATGAACTCAGATTATATTTCAGATAGTAATGCATTGAAGACCTCCAAACGTGTGGTTTACCATTTACGTTGGTTTTGATATGATATAAATCATTGATATGAAAAGGATATGACGTTTATGGCATATAGTACGGAATTATGGCTTGAAGCTAAGAGAAGATGTAAGCTTAATGATTAAGAAATTCAAATGGCAAAAGAAATGGGACTTAATCCTAAGAGCCTAATAAAAAATATACCAAATAAAAATGAGCAGTGGAAGCTTCCTATGAAAATATGGGTTAGAGATATGTATGAAGATAGATTTGGTAAAACAGGGGTTATATTAGACAACAAAAGGTTAAAGCCTAAAAAGAAAGTAGAAGAATTACCATTTGATTGAGTTTGTGTGAAAGAAGAAAGGGTATTTCAATGAACTACGAAGAATACGAAATGTAATGCAAGCAGCAACAAGAAAAAAATAATAGCTACCTTGAAATATTTGAAAGAGATTTGATGGAAGCTTGTGCGGCATTTAATAATTTCTACTAATGAATTTAACGTCAGAGGAGAGGATTATGATGAAAAAAGTAACTATTAGTATCGAATGTATTGCTGATGCTATGGAAGCGACAATGGATAATTGCGAGCAATTCCTATCACTTATGGAGAGAACTAATTTCAAAAAAATATTAAAAAATGATTTAGTGAGTTATGCTTCAAAACTGAATGAGTTGCGTCCGAAAGTGGCACAGCAGGTTCTTGCACAGTTTCCTGAACTTGTAAAGCTGATTCAGTCTCCAATTAATCCCCAAAAGTAATATTGTAACAACGAGTAAAGAACGGAGGTGACCACTGTGGAAGATATGAAACAAGTTTTTGATTTTGCTATAAAATGGTGCGATAAATTTCGTGACCAGAAAATCAATTACATAGAACTGGTAGACCACTATATGGCAGATGACTGTGATGCACTTGGATTTAAAATGGACTGTGGTAATGCTTTTGAACAACTCTATGGTAAAGCTGTCCATGATTATGAGGAACTGGATAAAATAATAGATGATGTTACAGATATATCTGTACTAGGTTCCGCGATTTATTCAAGATGGAGATACTTTAATCATTGGGCATATACAGGTGAAGAAATCCTGGATTTTAAAAATCGTTCATGGTTTATTTTGGCACTTAGTAAGCTGTCGATGCTTACAGGAGAAAACCCTTTTATCTTTAAAGGGATGCCTCAAAAGATACGAATTGTCTCTAACGGTATGAGTTATGGACTTTGTCCTGAACCCAATGACATAGTTGAGCAACATATAACAATAAATTCGGATGGACAGGTATGGTTTTCTGCATACGCATTTGGAGAAGGTTTTGGTAAATATAAGAAGTCTCAAACTAAGAATTATAATATAGAAAAGGCAGTAGCTGAAAATGTTTTAAACAAAGTAGTTGCTTATTTTAGTAAAGAATATGACGAAATTTTTGCAACGGATATTGGAAACTGGGAAATGGAAATAACCAATACAGAGGGCAAGGTATATAAATTCAGAGGTTCGTTGTGTGCCAATTTTGAGGTGGATGGAGTTGACCTTTCAGACCTTATTCGGGACTCGTTACAAATAGATGATTTGTATGTTTTTGATGGTAGAATTAAACCAGATAAGGTAAATAGAATTACTGTTGATTACCACAGAGTTACAAAAATTAAACCCAAACAGCCTATAAGTGAAGAAACTGAATATGTAACTTGGGATTATACGGAGCAGCTGATAGTTGACAGAAAATCGGAGATTATCAAGCATACGCAGAATATTGGGACGGGTTGCATTGTTTCTCGTAAGTATAAAGTAGAGGGTGGTGTTGATGGACTGCTCGATGATCTGGATGCAGATTATTTGTTCAATAATGTTGAGGGAAATCCGCCGGATATAATTGATACCCCAAACGAAGCAAAGGAATATACCATAATCATTGATTTTAATAAAAATCCTCAGCGTGTTATTCAAGGAACATTTGATAAGAATGGTTTGCCAGATGATTTTGCAGATTTTGCTGAAACAGTGTTTAGCTTTATGAGATTTTATGGTTTTGGAGAAATACTTGACCCTTCCGTTTATGAAAAAGTAAAACGTCGCAAAAATGATTATATCTTTTGCAGTGTAACATTTGACGAGGGTTACAAAAGTTATTATTACATAACCGATGATGATAGTATTGAAGTTGGTGATACTGTTCTGGTTCCAGCCGGAAAGGATAATCACACTGCAATAGTTGAAGTAGTGAATATTGAGTATTTCTCTGGAAAAGATGCTCCTTTTCCTGTGGGAAAAACAAAGCGTATTATTCGGAAATGCACAGATGATGATTTTGGCCAACAGAAGGAAGTTTAACCATAACTTGGGTATGCTCCTTGATTGCACAAGATCTATTCGTCTCGAATTCTCCTTGATGTTCCATAATCAAACCATGAACAAAAGAAGCTTTTCCCTTAACCATAATTACAAAATCATAGTTACATTTGTCCATAGAATCCAGATTATATATGCTGAAATAACCTCGGTCAAGAACAAACCCGATATTCTTATACCCATATCCTTGGATTTTTTCTAAAACATACTGTAACTGCGAAACATCTATAATGCTTCCAGGATAACTTTCGTATAACAGTTAACTTTTATCAAGAAAATCGATGGTGCGGTTCTTCGTATTCCCATTCAATGTGGATATCGATTTTCTATTAATGGGAATGAGGAGTATGCTGTTCTATCGTACCTTGACAACATATCGGAACACCGATATAATGGAAACAGGTGATGAAAATGACAATATAACAGCTTATGCAGGACATGAATATGTCTCGCTATCGATTATCAAAAATTAGCGGGATTCCATGGGCGACTCTTGCAGATATATATTCGGGAAAAACACATCTCAATCGATGTGGAGCGGGAACGCTTTCCAAGTTATCCAAGGCCTTTGGTCTTTCCATTGAGGGACTGCTGGAAATTGAGGAAACACAAACGCTGTTTCCTGTACAAAAGGAATTTTATATGGTGATGATCTCCGAGCGAAAGGCAAATATCCTTGATTATAGCATGGAGCAACTTATGAATCTGAATGGGCAGGAGCCAGAGCTAAACGAAAATCTGGGGCAGCAGTTTACTATGTAATTGTGGATGCAAATGTTATAGACTATCGCTGATGGTTATTGATGAATTTATCTTGGTGTGTAAAAATTTACAACATTATCCTCAGCTTTCACTAGACAGTGGAAGATTAGATAACTGCACTACCGTGCACGCTGCAAACATCAAGGATTCTGTCATAGGAAATAATATTACAATTAACACCTCTAAGAATCAAAATATAAAAATAGCTCCGATTTAGGACACAATTGGCAGTAATACATACATGAAAAATTATGTGAAGCATTTAATTGATAGATATCATGAATTCAAGAAGGCCACTGAAAACATGGACAGGAGCCCAATGAATTATGCATTGCTTTACAAAGCGATAGAGAGAAAATTCGAAATTAAGTAAATGAATTAATAAAACTGAAGTCGCAAGTAGTATATTAGTCAGACATTTATTTTTAAAGGTAAAGACTAAATTATATTGAATTTTAGTTGAATATATAATTAAAGTTATGAATTTTTATTTATTACACATTAAGTGAGAAATCTAATTTTTAATATGTTATTTGGAGTATATTATGAAAAAAAATAGAGGTTTTACACTAACAGAACTTATTATTGTGATGGCAATTATAGCTATTCTTATTTTAATAGCCACGCCTAAGTTATTGGGGTATATAGAAAAAACTAAAGAAGCGACCGAGTTGAGTGACGTGCGTACACTTTATACTGGGGCTATAGGTGCTATTGTATTTGAAACTGCCCAAAGTGGTATTTCAGTCGATTGGACGGATCCGACATTTGACTATTTAGAACTTGCAATTAAGGAAAGCACAAATATTACTGATAAAATGTTGTTGAAAACATACGCAACTTTTAGCAGTGTAATTTATTTTGCAAATAAT
Source organism: Anaerocolumna sp. (assembly GCA_047972335.1). Taxonomy (GTDB): domain Bacteria; phylum Bacillota; class Clostridia; order Lachnospirales; family Lachnospiraceae; genus Anaerocolumna. The sequence goes on from JBKEAO010000068.1 coordinate 11,613, forward strand.
AACCCAGATTGTTGGATTGTATGCTATGGTATTAAAGGGGAAGTTATTGACCCAAACGCCGATATCTATATTGTTGCTCCTTCTGGTACAATTTATGAAAATGGAACAACAAAAATTGAATATTAAAAAGCAGTATAAAAGTAGGTAGAAATCTACTACAAGTTTTCGGGCCAATTCTATTACTCTTTGAAGAAGGGGCGGATGCTTTGTTTTTATATGGGGTACAGGTATTAAATCAAAGTGCGATGCTTAAGGTGGAATAGGTGGCCTGAACAGTATCATCAATTGTCTATGATCCATTTCAGTTTGGACTAGAAATCCATATAAGTTTTATACTATAATACAGACGAAAAGCGAAATTGTTTTAAAATAGGTTAACACGTTACTAGGAGGATAAAAGAATGGAAAATGCACCTTTAATAAGTATAATTCACACGTTTGCACGCATTCCTTTACTATTTTTATTTGTTTATACCTTTGTTGGGGGATTTAAAAAATGGAGATACCATGCTCAAACTGGAGCAATTGCGGTTACGATTGATTTGCTGTTGTCAATCGCCTATATGGCGAATAGATTGCTTGGCGATAGGTTTAGCGATAGTCAGGCTGACTTTACAGGGTGGGTTTTAGTATACATCATCATACATGGAATTATCGCAACGATTCTTATTGTTATGGAAGTATTGCTGATAATTGAGCGTATTAAAAATGCTAGAACGAATCCTTGGACTCGGTTTCACAGGGTAATGTCACGAATGGTATTTTTCACTTGGTGTTTTATCTTTGTTACTGGAGAATTCTTCTTTGTTTATACGTATTTGTTATAATAATTCAAGTAGAAAGCAAACTAATTATCATAGGAAGCCAGCAGCATAGATGTAAAAGCTGCTGGTTTTTTTAAAATGTACGTCGGTCAGATATAAGAAATCGCTTGCCGAGATTTCTGAGGTAAAAGTTCAACCGATCTATCTGAAAGTAGTTATAGATAAGCTTATGAGATCCTTTTATTATAGCTATGATGGAGAGACTTGAGATTTGGCAGCTACCATGGACCACTGTATCTTCTTATGTGATGAAGGGGTTCGTGATGATCCAAAGAGACATATGTTAACCTTAACATCTCGTAGCTTTAACCTCTACTTCCATATCTATTGTCATGACCAAATCACTAAGCAATATCAATACAAAAACATATTGGGAAAGTACTTTTAACCTCTTTGGTAGCAATGTGTAAGCCTCTTTTGTCTCGATACCATTCTGGCTGTTCATTAAATCCAAGCACTTTAACCGCTTCAATAATTCCATGGAAAAGTGGTTTCACTGATGCGTCTTGCTCTGCTAAAGACTTTATCACAATACTTCCATCTTCTGGATAGCTTAATACGGTCGCATATAACTTGCTCCCCTTTACAGTAAATCGAATATCCTCTTTTGTGAAAGTTACCTCAGCATGGTCGGTAAACTGTCCTTCTTTTACTTCTGTGGGTCCTTCTCCAGAATATCTCCAGAAATGAGTGCCGTAGATTGCTTCTCCATTAGCCTTTAGCCACGTTCCTATCTGTTTTAAGATTGTTTTATCTCCATCTGGTAAGGTTCCATCTGCCTTTGGCCCAATATTTAATAAAAGGGTACCATTTTTGCTTACGATATCTACCAAATTTCGAACTATCTCTTCTGCTGATTTATAATCTTGATTCTTGGTGTAGCACCATGAATTTCTTGCGACTGCTGTATCTGTCTGCCAAAAGTATGGTTTACATTCAGTAAACTGTCCTCGTTCTATATCGACAACTGCACTTCCAAACATAAATGCATCATGCTTATAATTAATGACGCATCCTGTCTTCCATTGGACTCCTCGATTATAATAATAAGCAGCAAATTTCTTTAAATATGGCTTTAGCGCGCTATGTTGGATCCACCAATCAAAATAGAAAACCTTGGGCTTATATTGATCTACTAGTTCACAACACCGAAGAAGCCAGTCTTCCATAAATTCTTGACTAGGAGTTGGCTCGCTATATAAGTCATGGTGATTTGCCTCTTTCTTAGCTGGCCAGTAGAAATCACCCATTTCTTCGTTATCTGTAATGTCACTTTCAAACTCTTTCCCATGCCCCATAAAAAACCAGTGCTCAATACGATGTGACGATGCTCCGTTTACAATACCACGCTTCTCCATTTCTCTGCTTAGTTCCCCTAGCACATCTCTTTTAGGTCCCATTTCATAAGAATTCCAGTGAGATATTTCACTTTTATACATCTGAAATCCATCATGATGTTCAGCTACAGGGACTACATATTTGGCACCGGCTTCTTCGAATAATTCCACCCACTCTTTGGCATCGAAGTGCTCTGCTTGAAACATTGGAATAAAATCTTTGTAACCAAATTCCTTGTGGAGACCATATGTTTTCCTATGATGATCATATTCTTTACTTCCCTGAATATACATATTTCTCGAATACCACTCACTCCCAAAGGCTGGTACACTGTAGATCCCCCAATGTATGAAGATTCCGAATTTGTTTTCTTGATACCACTTTGGTACCTTGTAGTTACTTAAGGAATCCCAGGTATCAATAAACGGTCCTTCTGTTATCACAGATTCAATTTCAGCTAATCTTGTTATTCGATCCATATAAAATGCTCCTTTTCTTTTTCTTAAAGTATATAAATGTTTTTGATCTTTTTTAAGACTTTGACATGACTATTTTAATAATTTTATGTCGTGTTTTTACATGTGGTATGTTATAGTAAAACTTAATGACTCTAGAAGTTATTACGATAAACAATCCATGCCGTCATGCAAGTTTTACTCGCGCCGACGTCTTTTGTCGTGGGACTTATCGCACTGTGCATGAACTTACTGTAATTATATTTTGAATCATAGTAAAAGAATATGCATTATTTGATAACATTGAACTTAATTTATAACAACAAAATTGATCAATGAGGTATTTCGTATGAGATATAACAATTTGAATTACTCCTTTGTCATTGAAGACAACACTTACCAAATTTCCATGGCTTCTTACAACAAGTTTGACTGTATTGTTCCTTCACATCGACATAGTAAAAACAGTTTTGAAATTCACTATATACCAGAAGGTTATGGCAATGCTCTGATTGACGGTGTGGAATACCATATTAGTCCAAACACACTTTTTATCACTGGTCCCCACGTCGAACATTCTCAAACTCCACATCTTAGCAACCCTATGAGCGAATATTGTATCTATATGAAGGTACAGCTAAATAACCAAAAACATAAAGATTTTATTACCAAATCTCTTTTTGATAATGTTTTCTGGTTTGGTCAGGATAAGCAAAATATTCATCTATTTTTACAGTTTATTTTTCAGGAACTTGAATCTTTAAATGTAGGTAGAGAACAGGAGCTTAATTCTCTTTTTCAGCTACTAGTAATTCATGTGATTCGAAACTTTGATACCACCACCTTACCAAAACCAATCTCTTATCATCAGAATATATTAGAAGAACCTTTTCTTTTGATTGAAGAACAATTCTTAAGTGAATATAAGACACTGACCTTAAATGATTTATCAGAAAAAATTGGATTAAGTTCTCGACAAACAGAACGGCTGTTAAAACAATATTATAACAGCAACTTTCAGAAAAAAAAGACAGAAGCGCGCATGGCAGCAGCGGCTTCCTTATTAAGCAATACAGAAGAAACGATTACGATAATTGCAGAAAAAACGGGTTATTCCTCTTCAGAGTATTTTGCTCATGCATTTAAAAAGTTCTACAAGATCAGTGCTAGTGATTATCGTAAGCAAGGATGTGACAAGGGGATGGGGTAATGACACAACCTTGATGATTAGTGAGATTTTAGTATGTAAAGTTAATAAAAGTAAAGACACAAGGAAGAAACTAGCCTTTTTTTATAAATGAGAAATCTAAAGGTGATCTAATGAAATAATCCTTGTATTTTGAATCTTATGGTTATATGATTAGTATCAGCATACTTTTCCATACACAACATAAGTATAGATGGTTTTTAGCATACTAGCTAATTATATGGAGGTAATAAAAATGTATCAAGAAAAGGAAAAAAGATATGAATCAATGGTTTATAACAGATGTGGTAATAGCGGTCTTAAGTTTCTGCCCTTTCCTTAGGCCTCTGGCATAACTTTGGTTCGATAAACGCCTATAATAATATGGTGGATTTGGTAAAGACAGTGTTTGATAACGGAGTTACCCATTTTGACATTGCAAATAATTATGGTCCCAGTAAATGAAAATTTAGAGGAAGAAACGTTTGGAATGTTATTCTTCGCGAATATAGATACTTTTGAAGATGAATTACATAGTGAAATGGAAAAGATAATTGTTTCTGATTCATTACCGGAAGAATGGACATATCCATTAATACAACCAAAACTTTTGGCGAAGGCACTAGAGCTTGGATTATATTAAATGTTCAGCTTGAAATAATTATGGTATGTTTTGTGGCAGAAGATAGTGGGAAAATTATAGGTGTTATATTGTGTGGGCATGATGGACGCAGGGGATTTATCTATCATACAGCTGTACATGTGAACTATAGAAATCAAGGTATAGCAAGAAATTTGGTAAAAAGTGCAATTAAGTCGCATGAAGTGGAGGGGTAAATAAAGTTGTATTTGTCGTTTTTGGGAGAATAAAATTGGCAATGCCTTTTGGTATAAACTAGGATTTTCTGATAGATTAGATATTGTATATCGTAACAAGGGGTATCCGCGAAATTAATCGAATCGATATTTAAAATATATACTACGGTCCTAGATGATGAAGATTTAATATATGATGTGGAAATGCTGCTATAGAAAAAGAGAATAGAATAGGAAAATAAAATGAGCAAAATAAAGGAAATTATTAAGAACTTATTTTACAAAGAACGTATCATAAGAAAAACCATAGCTGTATTGATTGCTGTGGTCACCATGGGATTTGCTTTGTCATTACTAGTGAGAGTAAATATGGGTACGGATCCCTGTACCAGTTTTAATCTTGGCGTTGCAGAGCTTTTGGGGTTATCACTTGGAAACTGGCAGGTGATTTTTAATTGTATTTTATTACTATTTGTTATACGGTTTGATTACACGATGATTGGACTCGGTACTTTAGCTAATATGATTTTAGTTGGGTATTCATTGGACTTTTTTAGCTGGATTTGGAACCTGGTGTTATCGCAGGATGCATTTTCTTCTATGGCTGTTCGGATCGTGGTATTATTTCCAACCTTGATCCTATTTATCTTTGCTGCGGCTGTTTATATGGCTGTGGATATGGGGACAGCACCATATGATGCGCTTCCTTTTATCATTGCAAATGCTCAACATAAAATACCATTTCGTGTTGTTCGTATTATTTGGGATGTAACAGCTGCAACAATCGGTTATTTATTAGGAAGTACGGTAGGTGTCATCACAGTCATTATGGCTTTAGCATTAGGGCCGGTTATTACGTTAGTACAGAAAAGGATTCGAATATAATTTATAAAGGTTTGCAAAAGATAATTTTGCAATAAAATATAGGCTAGGTAATAATATATAGTAAAACAATGCGTTTAATTAGTGAGTGAAAGAGTCAGTTGATATCAACTGGCTTTTTTAAAAAAATGGGTGAAGTATACTGAAATTTTATGTATAATTATTAGAAGTGGATTATTAATAAAGCCATAATAATAGATAATAGAAAGTGAGGGAGTTCTTGTGAGAAAACAGGAGCATTTCCATATAGAAAAAGAATTCAAAGGAAAAGTACGGGCGGATAAACTGAAAGAGGAATCCATGTTAGGAAAAGTGGTTATGGTTACAGTAGACAGACCACTTGGCTCCTATCATCCGAAGCACAAGGATATTTATTATCTCATCAATTATGGCTATGTTGAAGGTGTTATGGCTCCAGATGGTGAGGAACAAGATGCATATATTTTAGGAATCGATGTTCCTGTTGATGTATTTATGGGAAAAATTATTGCTATAGTTTATAGAAAAGATGATGTTGAAGAAAAATGGGTGGTTTGTCCAGAACATATGATATATTCTGAGGAAGAGATTCGGAAACAAATTGATTTTTGTGAGAAATATTTTGATTCATACATCAGAATGGAGTGATAGTTATGATATTTGGAATGCCAACATTAATAGAAATAAATGGGCTAGAAGATGAGTTATCATCAAAAAAAGAAATATATTTGTGATATTATTGCAGAAAAAGATGTTTTTACTGTTGTAACAAGATTATCTGAGGAAAATATCAAAAGAATTACCGGGTAAGCAGTATATGGCTATACAAATAAAAAAAGTCTAAGGCTTAAATTTCAAATTGGCTCAATGGTGCAATTGAGCCAATTTGAAAAATAGAAAGAATAGCAGACGAGATGAAAGGAGTATATAATGGATATTCAAACGGGATTACCCAATGTCGTATTAGAAACTGATAGGCTCCTACTTAGAGCATTTACAAAAGATGATCTGGAGGATTTCTTTTGTTACGCGCGTGTACCTGGTGTAGGTGAAATGGCTGGGTGGCCACACCATCAGTCAATTGAAACATCAGAGCAGATAATTCACTCATTTATAGAAGAAAAAGAAGTATTTGCAGTCTACCATAAAATTGACCAAAAAGTCATTGGATCTCTTGGTTTACACAAATCTTGGGCAAAGGAAGAAGAGGCCTATCATAACCTTAGAGTAAAAGAAATCGGATACGTGCTTTCAAAGGATTACTGGGGGAGGGGCTTAATACCAGAGGCAGTGAATGCTGTACTTGATTACGGTTTTGAAACACTTGGATTAGATGCCTTTACTTGTTGTCATTTTACAGAAAATAGCCAGTCACGTCGGGTTATTGAAAAGTGTGGATTTAGATTTACAAAACAAAGCGAATTTCATGCAAGACAACTGCAACGCAGTTTTGATGATATGAAATACATATTGTTTAAGGAACAACACAAAATTAATTCCAAAGGAAAGAGATTATGAACGATATTATTTTGATCACTGATAGGTTAATTCTTAAAAAGCTTACAAATAAGGATTTTGGACCACTCTGTAAAATTTTACAGAACCCTGATGTTATGTATGCTTATGAACATGCTTTTAGTGATGCAGAAGTAAAAGATTGGCTGGATAAACAAATAAAACGATATAAAGATGATGGATTTGGTATGTGGGCTGTGTTTTTAAAAGAAACCAATGAGTTGATAGGTCAATGTGGGCTTACTATGCAAGAATTTAACCAAAATCAGGTACTTGAAGTGGGATATCTTTTTCAACAGGATTTTTGGCATATGGGATATGCGACAGAAGCAGCTATCGCTTGTAAAGAGTATGCCTTTGAAAAACTGGCTGCCAATGAAGTGTATTCAATCATTCGAGATAATAATATCCCCTCACAAAATGTTGCATTGCGAAATGGTATGACAATCGTTGATGAGTTTACCAAACATTATTATGGTATGGATATGCTACATTATGTATATAGGAGTGTCAAGGGTTGAGTGTGTCAAGGGGACAGGTTGTGTCAAGGGGACAGGTTGAGTGTCACAGTATATGTGTCACTCAACCAGTCCCCGTTTCACCACCAGTCCCCCATGGCACTCTGTAAATGTAACTGAAACTGGAGTTGGAATTTATAGTAATTTTTTAAAATTATGGATGAAATTTACATAATTATCATGTATAATAATTGTAGCTTTAAAAAATGTTTGAAGTGAAATCAAATACTTTATCAGGTTCCATAAAGTGATAACTTAAAGTACTTTAAATGTTAATGTTAGCAAGATAAACAGTGTAAAAAGGAGAAAATATGAGTAAGTATGAAGAAGGACTAAAGATACTAAATGAGAAATTTGGTAATAACAAAGATAATGTAATATCTCTTGCTACAATTTCATTAGATCAAAGTGAAGATGGAAATCCACGTCCTTGTGTCCGTGATGTAGATGCATTTTATGAAGATGAGGTGTTCTATGTAGTTACCTACGCACAAAGTAATAAGATGAAACAAATAAGTGCTAATTCAGAAGTGTCGGTTTCAGTTCATAACGAAGATTTTTTTAGTAGTGGGATAGGGAAAAATTTAGGTTGGGTTTTGGAGCCTGCCAATGCTGCATTAAGAAATAAACTACGTATTGCATTTAAAGATTGGTATGATTTTGCTAACAATGAAAATGATAAGAATTGTTGTATTTTAGCTATTTACATAACAAAAGGAACACTTAGAATTGATCATGGTGCTATGTTTTATCACTTTGATTTTAAAAATAAATCAGCAACATGAGGTGGTAACGAAAGTAATAGGGAACGAAGCTAGCAAATTAAGCGACACTAACTTCGTTCCCTGATTTTATCTCGTCAGAGTATATTTAAGCAATTTAATAATGATTCGTTCAAAAATATCTTACATAATTTTATATGCTATTAACATAAGCAATTACAGGATTTATGGTACCTTTATCTTCAAAACTCACTTTAGTATTATAAGTGCGAAGAAACTCTCTGTTTTCAGTATTTAACTCAGATTCTGGTTTTTTCTGTATCATACGTTTCATCATATACATCATGATTTTATGGAGGGTGCTAAGTTTTTTATAGTCTATTCCTCCGCGTAGATGAAAAAATTTAGTCTTAGCTTGAAGTTCAGGCGTTAAATTTTTATTGATGATTTCACTGTAGTCGGTTGATTTTGGATCTGCTAATCCTACTGTAAACACAATAAGGTTTTTGCAAGGATTTTGGGTAACAAGTTTAACACCTGCTATACCGCCTGCATAGAGAGCACCACCGTGAATAACTATGTCGTATTGATTTAGTGTTTTGGGATCAACCATTTTTGCAGGCAGTAGATCTGCATTTAGTTCTTTAGTAATCCATTCAGCATAACTTCTAGTTGATCCGTACTTCGATGTGTAAGTTACTAAAATTTTTTTGGACATTTGTTTTCCTCCATGACATCAATTTACTTGCATTTTTATTAACTAGACTTGTTAAAATGGGAAATACTTGCAATAAATACAGTGTATTACTATTGACAATCTTTGTCAATAAATATATTGCGTAATTGTACAGGAAGGATTTACCCTTTCAATTGTGCTATCACCATCATCTTGACACACCTTCCCCTTGACACACCCTTGACACCGTCTTGAATGAAATTTTATATTTGATTTTACTGGATAATTCGATATAATATAGTCTATTGCTATAACAAACCACTTCCAGAAGAATAAGATCTGAGGAATTGTTTTATTATGTGTTAGATTAGGAGAATAAAATGTGTGCTAAAAGGATAGAACCCTTCGAATATAAAAATAGATTGGAATTTCATGAAAAATTAGTAGAGTGGATTGGGGATGTTTTGTATGATATTCTTCCGGAACATGGATATGAAATACGGGATGAACAGGTTTTTACTGCATTTCAAATTGCAGATGCTTTTGGTAAAAAGAGAGTGCATTTAGCAGAGGCGGGACTTGGAACGGGTAAAACCATTGCTTATTTGTTATCTGCAATACCTTATGCAAGAATGACTGGAAAGCCTGTGGCTATAGCTTGTGCCACATCTTCACTCCAAGAGCAACTTATTCAAAGTGGGGGAGATTATCACAAATTATCTACATTACTTGGACTAGAAGTGGATGCACGGGTTGCAAAGAACCCCAGACACTACATTTGTGATATAAAAGTAGAAGAGTATGCCAACATAGACAATGCCATGGCAAATGATATTCAGTTATGGTTAAATGAAACAAAATTTGGTGAACGGACCGAAATGCCACATGTTCCTGATGATATATGGAAAAAGATTGCTTGGGATGAATCTATGGATTGCGACACCTGTTTCAGTCGTGGATTTTGTAAAGTGGTAAAGGCTAGACAACATTATAGAGCTGCAAAAGATTTAATTATTGTAGACCATGAGACATTTTTTAAAGATTTGTGGACGAGGGACCATTTAATAGCAGAGGGGAAATTACCAATACTACCAAGCTATAGCGGGGTTGTATTGGATGAAGGTCACAAAGTATTCCTGCCTGCCATAATGCAAGCAGGTGAACAAATTGATAGGACAGAGATGGAAGCGATTGTGTTTGCACTAGAAGAAATACAAGGAGCTAGAAATTCCTTGCTATCTGCAACGATTGGAATGAATAATACCATGAGGCAGTTCTTTAATGTTGCAAAGAAAGCTATCATAAAGGCTGAAAGCACAGAAAGACTTTCCTTGGAAAGGAATGAGAATCTACTTAATGTAGCCAGTAATTTTAGAAAGAAATTAGATCAATTATTATTGGAAATGCAGATAGAGCAAGAATTATATTTTGAATCAATCCCAATGCATCTAATACAAGCATATGAGGGACAAATCGAGGGAGCGATTAGAGGTCTGAATAGATTTCTAAATAACAATGAAAATGATAGTATACATTGGCTAGATCGAAGAGATGGGAGTTTTTGGATAGTTCCAAGAAGTATTAGAAACTTATTTCATGAGAAAATTATTAAGAAGAAATTACCTATAGTGTTCACTTCGGCAACCTTAAGTAATCATGGTGATTTTGATTATTTTATACAAACCATTGGATTACAAAATCCATCTAAATCAACCATAGGAAGCCCATTTGACCTAAAGAAACAAATGAAAGTATATTTTGAACTACAAGAATCATTTTTGGAAGACCATAGAGAACATAAAATCAAAAGATTGGTAACTTTGCTCAAAGAAAATGGTGGAAGGGCACTTGTGCTTATGAATACACTTTTCCAAGTAAGAAAGTTAAGAAAATGTTTAGAGGAATACCAATTTCCATTTGAAATTCTTTGGGAAGACCAAGGGGAGAGAGGCTATCTTATTGATAAATTTAGAAATGTGGAAAATACGGTACTTGTAGGAGCAAATTTTTGGGAAGGAATTGATGTGCCTGGTGATGCGCTCACCATGCTGATTATTTGGCAGTTGCCATTTCCTGTACTAGATCCTCTCATTGAAGCCAGACGAAAAGAAGTAAGGGCTCAAGGGTTGGACTCATTTACTGAAATAGACCAAAAAGAAATGGGATTAAAATTAAAACAAGGCTGTGGTAGATTAATAAGAACCAAAGAAGATAAAGGAAAAATTGTTATATTAGATAAGGTGTTTCATACTTCTTGGGAAGATACTGTAAGAGGTGCACTTCCTGGTGGGGTACAAGTTATAGAATAAGACAAGGATGTGCCAAGGGGACAGGTTAAGTGTCACATTAGCTTGAAACTAATGTGACACTTAACCTGTCCCCCTGGCACATGCATTTGTTGCTATTTTAAGAAGTGTTCCAACACTTGTATGGGGACTTATGGTAATTGCAAGTATGGGATTTGGTAACATTGGAGGGGTCTTGACACTTATGTTTATATTAAACTGTTTTCTCATCAGGTCATTTACCAGCTCTATTGAATCCCTTGGATATGAAATAATTGAAGCGTTAAAGGCTACCGGTGCACCGTGGATTATCCTAGCGTTAAAAGGTGTTTTGACAATGGCATTTGGAGCTTCTATTTCACTTGGCGTTATTGGAGTGGATGGAGTGGGTAAAATACTGATTTCTGCCCTGGCACAGTATAAGTATGGTCAGGTAACCTTAGGTGTCGTGGTAATTTTTATAACCATGTATATTGTTGAAATATCAACAGTTCGCCTAAAGAGTGTAATTAAGAAGGGAAGTATTAGAAATGAATAAAAATAGTAGATTTTAACAGAAAAGAGGATGAATATGCATTTAATTAGATTACCATTAGAAGGAACCACTAATACCAGAGACTTGGGCGGATACCCATGTAATAATAACAAATATACAAAATGGAAAAAAGTGCTACGAAGTGACTGTCTCTCTAAACTTACACAAGAGGATAAGAAATTTTTGATTGATAAGTATAACCTTAAAAAAGTAATTGATTTACGTTCTGTCGATGAAATAAACATTGCTGCAAATGCCTTTTCAGAGGATACCAGAGTAGAGTATGTGAATATTTCTTTAGCGGATGATGTGGATCCTAATAAAGTGGTTGATATAAATAATATATCAGAGAATTTTCTAAGAGATTTCTATATTAACTTAATCGAAGACAAAATGGATAACATCAAGAAGGTGATACAAGAAATAGCGGATATAGGTGAGAATGATTCGGTTATCTTTCATTGCACCGCAGGTAAAGACCGAACAGGTGTGATAGCAATGCTTCTTCTTGGTATTTGTGGAGTTTCAAAGCAGGATATAGCGACTAATTATATGCAAACGGCTACAAATTTAAAATATAATACACATTTTACTTCGGGCATGAAAAAATTGGCAGAGGAGTACAATAAAGTGCTTGGAGAAGAAGTGATGAAGAAGATGTCTTCCTCTAATGAAGAAAATATTGAGTATACTTATGATAAATTAATAGATAAATATGGGTCCTTTAAAGAATTTTTCTTACATCTAGGCATCTCCGAAAATGAAATGAATAAAATAATTGATGTACTGACTGAAGATATGAGTTAAAGCAAGAATTAAGGTATGTGTGTGCCAAGGGGACAGGTTTAGTGTCACGAAATAACGTGACACTAAACCTGTCCCCTTGGCACATGAACAATTAGATGCAAAAAACGACTAGTTTAAACATTGCTAGTACGAAGGATGTATGTGATAATGGAGAAGGAGAGTAGCAAAAGTCAGATTGGAGGAGGAAATCATGAAAGATAGTAATCAGGTTTACGTGGATCCATTGATAGACGAGGTTGTTGGTAAGCCAGTCATAAACGAAGAGGGACCAAGAAGTATTGCCTATTTTACTTCATGGTGTGCATACAGAGGTTCGTTGGCAGTTAAGAATATTGATCCAACTCTTTTAACCCATGTTAACTTTGCATTTGCAAACTTAAGTAAAGAGGGTGAGATACTAGTTGGTGATGAAGCAACAGATGTACATAAGGATTTTGGTACAGAACTAGGCGGAAAAGCAGAGGATGCTTATGGTCACTTTGGGCAGTTTAGACAGTTAAAGGAAAAATACCCTCATTTAAAAGTACTGATATCTGTTGGTGGGTGGATTTGGTCAAAAAACTTTTCAGATGTGGCTGCAGACCCGGTAAAAAGAGATAAATTTGCTGCATCAGCTGCTGAGTTCGTAACAAAATATGGATTTGATGGAGTCGATATTGATTGGGAATATCCAGTACATGGTGGAGACGATATCACCCATCGAAATGAAGACAATATTAACTATACACTACTTTTAAAGGCTACTAGAAAGGCGCTGAATCAACAAGGTGAGTTAGATCATAAAACCTATTTGTTGTCCATAGCAGCAAGAGCTGCAAAACGTTTTATTCATGATTCTAATTTAGTAGAATGCATGAAGTATATCAACTTTGTAAATCTTATGACCTACGACTATCGTGGAGCTTGGGATACAGAAACAGGATTTAATTCCCCTTTATATGATAAAGAAGGTAGTCAGGAAACAATTGATGCGGCAGTAACCGCTTTTCTAGAGGCAGGAATCAAGGGAGAGGATATGAACCTTGGTCTTCCTTTTTATGGTAGAGGCTGGACAAATGTTCAAAGTACAGATAATAACGGAGTGGGGCAACCTGCTCAGGCACCAAGTGGTGTTGGCTATGGACTGGGTACTTGGGAAGGTGCTTCCTATGATTTTTGGGATATTAAAGAAAATTATGTGGACCAAAATAGTTATGTGCGCTACTATGATGAGACAGCACAGTGCCCTTATGTATTTGATGGAACTACCTGGATTGGATATGATGATGAACAGTCTATAAAAGCAAAGACAGAATATGCTATGGAAAATGGCCTTGGTGGTGTTATGTTCTGGGATTTTACGGGTGATAAAGATCTTGAATTACAAAAAATCATTGCAAAAACACTTGGAATCAATCTTAATAATAAATAGAAATGGTTTTATAACTAAAAGAAAAAGTCTATAACAAAAAGAAAAAGTCTATAATTTAAAGAAGATGTCTATAATTAAAAGAAGATATTTATAACTAATAGAAAAGTTTTCATAATTAATACAGCAATATAAATAAGTACTTTATCTCCTCGTCCTACTGTAACAGGTAGAACGGGGATTTTTTTATATGGAATAATTCTATGATTCTACTTAGCTTAGTGCTATCTGAAACAAATTTGTCCGAGGATATCATCAAGCTAGATATAGATAGATTAGGTAATTGCGAAACAAGTTCGCAATTCTGATTGAAAACAAGGATAAAATCCTGCAATGCAGGATACCTAAGAAGATATCTGAAAGCTTCTAATTTTTAGCATAACAAATAAGCCTCATAAAGTTATGAAGTAAATAAGTTCTATGCAATGAGTGGTTTTAGACTTCGTATGTATTGGTGTTGATGTATCTTGTCAGCAACCACTACAGTGACCAATTGAGCAATACCG
>JBKEAO010000104.1:0-9047 GCA_047972335.1 Anaerocolumna sp.
CAACGCGTAAACACCACAGGAAGATAGTCTGAGAAATTATTACTAAATGTTATAACTGCCCCTGACTCCAAGCAAATATGTATATCATTATATAAATGTATTGGTCCTGTTGTCCATTCACCCTTACCAATCAATACGGTACCACCACCCAAATCATGACAAGCATTCACTGCCCTTTGTATGGTATTCTTCTCATCTCCTGTTACATTATAATTTCTAGCAACAATTGTATTAGCTGGAAATCTTTTAAACTCTGGCCGTTTCATTTCAAATGGTATCTGATTACACTTTGTACTCATGTTGTCTCCTTACACTTACCTTTATACTTACTATTTTGATTATTCTTTTACTTACTATTTTACATGCTCTTATCCTTGCTCTTTCCTTACTCTTTCCTTACTCTCATCCTCATTCTTTCCTTACTCTTTCCTTACTCTTTCCTTACTCTCATCCTCATTCTTAATTAACCTTTTCGTTACATTGTACCAAGAATAGTATATATATAAATATAATTTTTTAGCTAAAACCTTTCCAATATTCGCTTTCTTTGATAGAATACATATAATTCTTAATTATTTTATAGAAAGATAAAGGTTTATAGCTTACATGAATATACAAGAAATCGATTATCTGCATTCAACTGTAGATTTACCAATGCAAAAGAAGTTTATACTTCACACCCACTCTGATTTTCATGAGCTTATTTTTTTAATACAAGGTGATGTTACTTTTTATGCTGAAGGTAACGCATACTCTCTACAACCATACGACATTGTATTTGCAAGGAATAACGAACTACATCAGGTCTTACATAATTCCATCACACCCTATGAGCGTATTGTTGTAAAAATACACACTGGCTTTTTTGAAAAGTATTATTGCAATGAACTAAACCAATTGTTTACAGGTCGCAATTTAGGGCAAAAAAATCTTATACCTCACAGTCTTCATGATTCCTTTCAAATCAATCGTTTATTTCAAAAGATAGATACCTATCTTAAAGATAACAATAACATTGGAGCCTTATGTGTTTTCACGGAAATACTAACTCTGTTACATAAACTTTCCAAAACGACTTTACCAATGATAAAAAATAATAGGAAGGTAAATGAAGTAATAAACTATATTCATACGCATCTATCTGATTCATTAACCCTTGATTCCTTAGCTAATGGCTTTTATATTAATAAACAATACTTATGTAAAATTTTTAAACGTTCTACTGGCTATACGATTAACCAATATATTAATTTGAGACGTTATCTGCTAACGGAAGAATTGATTAAGCAAGGAAAAAGTAAAACAACTGCTGCCTTTGAAGCTGGATTTAATACTTATTCAACCTACTACAAGATTAGCAAACTACACAAGTCACAACAACTTAGCTAATTACATGATACATTGTTTAACTATACAAATCGCAACCACTTGGCTAATTAAAAGTTACTATAGTTTCATTAACTACATAAGTTACAATCTAGTTCAATGTATAAGCCTGGATGTATTGGTCAAATAAATATAGGCTCACCAGAAATTAAAGATGAAATTATTATAACTTCATACTTTAATTTCTGGTAACCCTTTTCGTTCCTGACTACTTATAACTGATTACTAACTGCCTATCACCAATAGCATCTTTTAATAAACCCTCTAAAATGACTTCTGTCTGCTCACGAGCCTTTGTTACAAGTTCATCAATATTTGCATTCTCTGTCACATCGTCTTTGGCGACTTGCATTGCATCTATCACATCTTCTTTTTCAACCCAATTAAATAAAGCAGACTTTTCATCATAAAACTTGATTGTATCCGGATCTACTAAAATATCTAAAACCTCTACTTCTGGAATAATAATTTTTACTGTGGACTGGGTTACGTTAATATCTAGTTCTGATAAGTCCACCCCAGACTTTACTTCAGCGCAATAAGTCATTAAAAATGCCTTCTTTGTTAAAAAAGGTATTTTCCCGTCTGTATAATAAATAAGTCCGTTATAGATCATTTCTGCAGTAGTAAGTTCACTGGCTATTTCCAACCGATTACTAATAAAAGTACTAGTAATTTCTGGTTCACGTTCTGCCTCTACAAAATCTAGAACCTTATTTATAACATAAACAACAGCACATACAATTACAATTACCGTAATCAGATTTATAACTGCACCAAAAGCACTCTTTTTCTTCCCAATTTTCATGATGAGCCTCACTTTATCCTTTGTAATATATATATATTTAAAATCTACGGTCATATCACAACCATTTTGACTTAAATTCCACTTCCCCTTACACAGGTCCTAACCTATTCGCTAACCATTTAGTCTCTTTTCATAAGTTACTCCGTGGGTAATATGTCCTATTTTGTCATTATACTACAAAATGAATATTGTGACAATTTTTTTACTCTTTCTACTCTTTCTACTCTTTTACGCTTTTTATTTATTATAATTGTTTTGTATTGTGCCAATCATCTTTATCCTCCATATGACACCATAATCATTATTTGTTGATTCTTACAAATCTCTTTTTACCTATTTTAATAACATCCTCATTGATTAAAACGCAATCTAATTTATCAAAATTAATTTTTTCACCGTTAATTTGAATTCCACCTTGCTTCATTAGACGTATAAATTCACTTTTACTATGCACATATTCCATTTCAATTAATTTTGAGATAGCATCACTGAGCAAATCCTTTTCCTCATCTAGAAGTAGGGTTGGGATATCCTCTGGAATTCCTTTATTACCAAAAGCAGTCTCATAGTAAGAAATTGCTTTTTCTAACTCCTCTTCTGAGTGGTATAACGCAGTGATTATTTTTGCCAAATCAAACTTAATATCTCTTGGATTTGCTCCATTGGAGAGTTTATTCTGAATCTTATTTATTTCATCTGGGTGTTCATCCGTTGTTAGCTCAAAATATTTTATGATTAAATGATCAGGTACTTCCATAACCTTTTTAAACATAATCTCTGATGGTTCGTTAACTCCGATATAATTACCCAAACTTTTACTCATTTTTTCAACTCCATCTATTCCTTCTAGAATAGGCATAAAGAGTGCAATTTGTTGTTCTAACCCCATTGATTTTTGAAGGTTTCGTCCCATTAAAATATTAAAGGTTTGATCCGTACCACCCAACTCAATATCTGCCTTAATTTCTACAGAATCAAAGGCCTGCATAAGGGGATAGAAGAACTCATGTATACCAATCGGTATCCCATTTTTATAGCGGTTTAGGAAATCGTCTCTCTCAAGCATACGAGCCACAGTGGAAGTCGCAGCAAGCTTAATGATATCTTCAAATTTCAATTTAGAAAGCCATTCACTGTTAAATCTAACTATTGTTTTGTCCTTATTTAATATTTTAAATATTTGTTCACAATAAGTGAGTGCATTCATTTTAACCTGTTCATCCGTTAGTGCTACTCTCCCCTTAGATTTTCCTGTTGGATCTCCAATCTTTCCTGTAAAATCTCCTATAATAATAATGGCCTGGTGCCCAAGTTCTTGCATCTGTCTTATTTTTCTCAAAACCACAGCATGTCCTAGATGTATATCTGGTGCAGAAGGGTCAAGACCTAGCTTAATGA
Organism: Anaerocolumna sp.; assembly: GCA_047972335.1. Classification (GTDB taxonomy): domain Bacteria; phylum Bacillota; class Clostridia; order Lachnospirales; family Lachnospiraceae; genus Anaerocolumna. The sequence goes on from JBKEAO010000104.1 coordinate 3,593, forward strand.
CCAATGGTTCTTCCCTGTGATAGGATTTTTCTAATTTAGCAAGTAACTCTTCTCTGTTCACACATTGATGAACCCCTTTGCAAATTATTAGCATCTGTTCTTTTGGTGTTAACATAATTCATTCTCTCCTTAAATTGTATTATTAATATTTGCAATTTCTATAAGAAATCCTGAAAACAAAGAATTAATTTTATGGAATAACTAAAAAAACTCCCGTCCTAATGTTTCCAAAAGGACGAGAGCTACTCTCGTGTTACCACCTTAAGTTTATAGACAACTCGCACTGTCTACCTCATCGAGTACGGCCTAAGCGATACCCTTGCACCTGATTACGGTGTGCTCTCCGTCGTAGCCTACTTTTTCAATTCTTCGGTACGCAGCTCCAAGATGTATTCACACTTTCTATCCATGAGCCTCTCATCAACCGGCGTCTTTCTGTTTGGAATTAAAAATGCTACTCTTTCTTTTCATAGCCTTTTCTTATGCTCCTAACTATATAATAGTTGGAGTTTTGCAAATATTTAATTAAAGAGATGTTATCATGCTTTTATGAATACGTCAATACTTTTTATTTATTATATCTTATTACTTTTTAAATTTATTATATCTTGTTACTTTTTAATTTATTATATCTTGTTAGTAACTATTCCTTATTTCTTGTATCCTATATCCTATATCTTATATCTATTTAACTTCCACCTAAAAATCAACCTCTATTTCTCATTATTCTTTGTTTATTCGTTTTACAAGAATTAACTACATAATTGCCTCATTTTCTTCTTGATAAGCATCCTCTAATTTCACCGAATCTTCCACCTGCTCCTGAAAGAACTTCACTCGAATAACCGCCTGTGGCCAGTTAATAGAAACCTGGCAGTGCCTTCCATTGTCTCTGGATACTTCAGAGATTCGTTGTAATAAATCCTCCATTACAGATTTGGTGAGATAACCACCTCTCCAATGAAAAGTTAGTACTTTACCTTTTTTGATTGCTTGCAAACAACGCTTTGTCACATCTTCATCCTTAGTAAATGAAAGTTTCTTTTTCCTATAATAAAAATGATCCCCAACGTTACACGTTGGAACACTGTATACCACAGGCTCATGATCCTTAAAAATGCTCTTATCATCCAGATTAAAATAATCATATCTTACTTCTTTTTTCCCTAAAGTATTATCAAATGTGACATCTAGATGATACCATGCTCCATTTATTTGAATTACATTCCAAGCATGACGATATTTTATGTTCTTTTCCGGATTATTTTCTGAAATAGCAACTATACAGGGTATAGACAGCTGATCACATAGAATCTTCACCGACTTAGCAATTCCTTCACACACCCCAACTCCTTGACCCAATGGACCTAGTATTTCATGTGAATATTGTTTCTTCAACTTATCATAAGTCACATTCTCACAAATGAAATCATGAATGTATTGCTCCTTTTCTAAATCATCACTATCTTTTACCACCCGAACAAGTTTCTCTACCCTAACACGCATGGCTATCTGATGCTCTTTGACTTTATTTTTATCAAATAAATAAACAGGTTTCATCTTTACTAGGGTAGAGTCTTGGTAGAAAGAATATTGAAAAGTAGGTGCATAAAAAATCTCTGGGCAATCTAATCTTAATTTATAAAAAATATCACTGAGTTCAGTTCCATCAACTCTTTGAACATCAAAACTTGTGGAAAGAGACTCCAAACCGTTCTTTATTACCTGATAAATCCTCTGCTGCTGTTTATTCATCTGACTATAATAATATGGTTCCATTTTACCGTTTCTCCAAATAGTATTTTATTTTATTCTTCTGAAATTTACCAATATCACAATTTCTACCTTTTTAAATATTGCCTGACACTTTTAGGAGCCTATATGAAAAACCCGACCAAATAATTCTTTATACCTATCTTGAGCTAAAAAACAGGTGTCTATTAAATATCCTCGTTCTTTTGAAAGCTCCTTCAATCCTCTATAATAAAATAATTTATAATACTCATCAATTATGAACGGTACTATATCCTTTTTCTTTCGTATTATAAAGTTATTTTATCATTTCCTTTATAAATGTAAATATCCAATGTGTAAAAAACCTCTCAAGTAAGTACAAACTTTGTTTATACCAACCAGAAAGGTTTTAAATATTTTTAAATTGTGAATTAGCTCCAAGAAAAATTTGATTATGCTGTAATTATTCTAAATGCGGTTCCTTCATCAACTATGTCAATTACTCCATTTAGGGAAATACTGTATCCCAATTCTCTTATATACCTATCGTGAGAACACATCACAAATCCCGACTTACGTATTTTACCTATATTACGGCAGTTTCATATTTATAGCTTTTTTTATACATGTTTCGGGAGCAATATCACTTTCTCCATCTCTCCACACGCCAACACCATATTCCACCTTTGCACTTTTAAAACCTTCTTCACCCTTAAATGGAGCAAAAGCAGGATAATCCAACAAGTAACTTTTATCAAAAACCCGTTGTTCTCCTGTAGAAAAAGTTAATATCATCTTCGTATTTCATCGTATCTCCCTCCATTTGAATATTTATCAAGATCAGTTTTAGAATCCTTAATCAGATCATCACAAAAAGTGGCGACGTCACTTCCTGTCACTTCAAGAACATCTTTTCCATGAATAACACCTTCTTCGAAAAGATTAACTATTCCCACAAGCAGGTCCATTCCTTCCTCTAACTCTATTGGACCAACTTTAAAGAAATACTTTTGTATTTCATAATATACAATTTGATAATCTCTAGGAAGCATTTTAACACGGGCTATGTGAGTACGCCATTCTTTTTTACTTTCAATCATTTCTTGTATTCCCATAGTGTCCTCCTATTTACCTAATTTTCTAGCTACATTTTTATTAAGTTGCATCCGCCACTTATCACGTAATGATTTGGCCCCTTCTTCCTTCGCCAGTTCAGAACAAAAGCTATGAATATCCTCGCCAACTACTTCCTCAATGCTTAGGCCTTCTGCCGCTGATTCCTCAAACATACCAAGTATACCCTCTAGAATCGGTATAAGGTTTCGCCCTGAAAAATTAGCATGGGACCATAGATTATCTTGTACTTTTCTCCATGTCTCTTGATATGCGACTGGTAACATCTTGATCCTAGATTCAAAATTTCTAAATTCCATAGTCATGTCACTGCCAGTTATCTTTTCCAAAAAATTCATTGTCTACTCCCCCTTTAATTCACTGATTTTTGTTGAAATAAAGTTCCACTTTTTCCAGAAGTTCTTAAGTTCCTCTTCGCCCGCTTCATTCAATGTAAAAAATTTACGAGGAGGTCCCATATCAGATGGCTTTTTTGTTATATTCACCAACTTATTCTTTTCTAATCTTACCAATATCGTATATACTGTTCCATCCACAACATCTGTAAAACCAAGGGCATTTAGCCTCCTAGTAATTTCATAACCATATATTTCTTCTCTACTTACGATTTCTAAAACGCAACCTTCTAAAATCCCCTTTAACATTTCAGTAATATTCTCCAAAATTTACCCTCCAACTACTTTGTATCACCTGTATTAAGTATTACTTGCTACTAGTATATAGTAGTACTTATTAGTTGGTATGTCAATAGATATTTTTATAGTAAATATAATTTGAGTGTCGAAAGTCGTGTTTAAAACATTTCTCACACCTATAGATTTGCACTTTCTTTTCACCAAAGTTTCTGATAATAAGCCTGTTGCTATTACTAAAATTCCAGAAGATGATCAGAATCTTTATTATAAAGATGAACCCTATACAACTAAAAAACTTCATCAACGTTTGATTGTAACCTATTCACCAAAGTATGCTCTATATCAAAAGAAAATACGTGACAAATAGGTGGATCGTGCAAAAAAATGTTGGATTCAGGAAGTGCGAAGAAGGGTAGGAAAAATCCCAATGATCCAGCAAGATTCATTGGTACAGTAGCTGCTACTGAAGAAGGTGAAGTTGCAACTATGCACAGTTATCTTGATAAAAATAAAATAGAACTTCTCCTTTGCTTGTATTCCATCTCATCAATCGAGGAAATCAGCAGAATCCTTATTGTGCTGAACCGTATCATTGAATAACATTTTAATAACGATTCCTTCAAATCTACTTAACTCTGGCATCCCTCATCCGCCTTCAAACTCCAGTTTAATTAACACCGTCTGTCTTTTAATGGTTATGATTTCTTAACATTCCAGACAAAATTTACATTATGATAATCGCTCCACTCTGCAATTCTCCTTGCTAATTCTTTTATTAGTTCCGTTGGTTCGTATTTCAAATGTGAAAGTATAGTTACATGCATTTTCTCTGTTATACAATATTTTTGTATAAACTCACTCGTCTTTATCATATCTAAGTTAAACTCTACTTTATCCTTTAAGCGTATTTGCGTTTCAATCAAATTATCAATTTGGGTGTTATAGATAATAATCAAATTAATTATCCCGTTCTCATTTTCCTCAACTAAGTCAATTTTCTCTATCACTTCAATCATAATTCTTACTTTCTATTCTACGATTTATCGCTATTTTATTATATCCGAATTTAAACAAGCCTAACATCCAACACACCTAATTATTCAAACGGAAGCAACTCATGATCTAAAAGAAAAACCTCCTCTTCAGATAACACACTTTCTAATTTTACTTGATTTATTTTCTTCATTTCTTCCCAAGTCACACCATATGGAACCCCACCAGAAGTATAACCAGCAATAAAAGCAAATACTTCATCTGATTCAGTTAAGTTGCTAATTTTATCTTGTTTCAAAATATTATTACCCTTCACACTTGTAAATTTTTTAAACTAACAAGTCATTTAATAGCACAATACTATTCAAGAAAATTATAACATAAATTTGAAAAAAACATCCCAGAACATAAATGTTCTGAGATGCTATAGGTTGTTCTGAAACGTCCTGAGACGCTCTGAATAGTATTATCTCTTTGTCAACCGTTTGAGAGCTTGAAAAACTCAGAACTACAGGGTTTGTAGTATTCATTGTTGCACATACGTTTCACACCCACGACGTTTTATTACATCTCAGGACGTTTCAAATATTTCGCTTATGCAATTCTATCCGATATCGCTTGTAATGCATAAAGTGTTTCAGGATCAATGTCAATACACTTACTAGAATCTCTATTACCTTCCAAATCCCATGCCAACGTATCGTTTATTATAGTACATGCATTTATAAAAATATTCTTATCTTTTAATGGATGGAAAATCTCTTTCTCTAATAATTGTGTAACGTCATATAAAACAATCTTTCCGTCTTCGAAATAAACTGTTACTGTGTAATTTTCATTTGGAACCACTTGAACTATTTCAGGAAACATAATTTTTCACCTCCTAATTATACCAGTGGACTTATTCTATTCAATGGTTTTCCATCTTTCGATAATTCCCAATTTTGCATTAATTCATC
>JBKEAO010000117.1:0-30378 GCA_047972335.1 Anaerocolumna sp.
AAAATATCCTTTTTATTATTTTTACCATCATACCTCTTTTTACCAGTTTAATCAACAAAAAGACACCCTACCACCGTAAGATGCCTTTCGCTTTAAACTCATTGGAATGCAATAAATTATACACTATTAGCTAAGTGCCTATATCATATTTCACTTATTAATTGCATTGCTTTATCCAGGGTTATCCCTTCAATTCTGTTCAACATGTCAGTATTTCCCATGGCATACGGTGAATCTTTTGGTTCTGTAGCATCATAACCCCAAAGTCTATCCATAAGGATATGATTATTATCATTAACCCACCCATTTTCCTTATCATATAAATAGGGTATAAATTGTTCAAGTTTTCCTAAACGTTTTAAATCATTAATCCAGTAATAATATGTAATCTCTTTTTTCATACCTATCCTCGCTTTCATAAATGACTTTTAGAAACACTTTCATTATATTTTAATGGTTCTATAAAATCAATATACAATTCATCAATTCCCCAACCGTATATGTCAACCTATCACCCTAGGACTTAGACTTTTCACGTTATTTACATTATGTTTTTGCTGAAATTCTAACGATTTACGAAAGAAGTCTAATCCTCTTAAGGTAGTTTCTTCACCCTGATAAGCAAAACTGCATTCGCCACTTACAAAGGATAGTGCCTGTTTTATCACCTGTTCCAGAGTCTCCTCACTCATAAAACCATAGGATTCCTGCTCTCTTTTTCCAGTTATATCATAGTAAAAGCAATAAGTACATCTTAAATTGCAATTACCAGAAGCGGGTTTAATTAGTAAGTTAATAGGTGGCATAGGCATTTCCCTTTCTGTTTCGTTAGCATGCACTCATCATTTATAATTTCTTCTTTGCAAATTTCGCTTCTGATTCCCCTTTTTTTCGAACAGCTTGCATAATTTCAAGACCAGTACCGTAGTCTAACTGTCTTGGCTCGTACTCTTCATTTTCTCTTTGTCTTGTCATCAGGCGATTATTCCAGGTCTTATACTCCGTGATAGGATTCCATGGACGGTTTTCCCAGTAATATCCTCGGAAAGGATCTCTGGTTTCACTCATATTATCAAGGATTGTCTGATGTAATCTTACTTTAATATCGTCATACTTTGCATCATTGATTAGGTTATGCAGTTCCTGTGGATCTTTTTCTAAATCATAGAGTTCATCCGAGGTCATCAGATTAATAACTAATTTATAACGTCCATCAAACGTAGCTCGTACTGGCTGATATCCACCAAATCCATCATGATCTACTTCATAACGGCCAAACTCCATAAATACGTATGGATTTACACGCTCTCCAGTCTCTAATTCTTTTAATAAACTCTGACCTTCAAAAACCTTTGGCACTGGAAGATCAAATAATTCCATGACAGTTGGCGCAATGTTGATATGAGAAACAGGATGGGAATCTACCTTCCCTTTGTCAAAACCACGTACGATAAATGGAATATGAGTTATTTCTTCATACATCGCAGGACCTTTCGCTGTGAGTGAATGAGAATAAAGCATATCACCATGATCGGAAGTATAGATAATAATTGCATCTTTCGCACACTGATCAATCGCATTCATAACACGGCCAATTTCATAATCTGCAAAACTGTTGCAACCTAAATAATACTTTGGCTTTAAACTAAAATCTGGTTTCGCCGCTGCCATATAGCCATCCCCTGCCCATATTCTATGATGTTCTGGCTTATCTTCTAACGTATCTAGCATATTCTCTTTTTTAGGAAATTCATAATCCTCATACTGAGACCAGAACTCTTTGGGACATAAGAATGGACCATGAGGTTCATCATAGGACACGACTAAAAAGTAATCTTCATCTTGATGTTTTTCAATAAAATCAATGGCACGGTTAGAGCATCTATGACCATACGTGATTTCTTCCTTAATATCATATTGTTCCATACTTTCTGTCTGTCTGGAAAGATAGCGCTCTTCATCGGTTAGCTCTTCCAGATAATTTCTCATGTCATACCAGTATTCAGGATCAAATCCATCTGCTGCTCTTCCGAGTCCAAAATAGTCTCCACCATCTAGATGCCATTTTCCGATATAGGCACTGTGAATTCCGTTGTCACTTAGCCTACGTCCGATATTCTGCACATTATCTGATAGCCCCATACAATTGGACCATCCTGCACAGGAGTGAGGATAGCTTCCTGTAAAGATAGCAGAACGAGCGGGCTGGCAAACTGGCTGTGTTGTATAGGCGCTATCAAATCGAATTCCTTCATTAGCCAGACGATCTAGATTTGGTGTTTTACAATCTGGATTACCATAGCAACCTAACATATCGATTCTCTGGGTATCTGTCATAATGACAATGACTTGCTTTTTCATACCATCAGCCGTCCTTCCATTCCTTCATAATCTACCACTACTTGCTTTCCATCTTTTAAAATGATTTTAATTGGTCCATAACCACCACAACCTTCAGGGTCTTGGTAAATAATGGACTGAATTGGGAATAGTTCTTCCTCTTTCCAATCAGAATCCTCTTTCTTGGTTAGGACTGCACTGATCATAGCATATGGTTTATATTCGTAATACTTCTCTCTTTTACTAGCTCCATATAACATCTGACTTTGCTTTGTTACTGGACTCACACTTTCTCTTACCCTATACGCAGTTTCATCCCATCCAGCATAAGTAACAAAAGCAATTTGTCCCTCTGATGATTTCATCACCATTGCCTTGGCCTTGGTGATTGGGCAATGATATTCCATAATTGTGATATCACCACGATCCGCCATCCCATAAGCACCAAGAGTTAAGGTATATGGCTTATCAGGAATTCTCACTTTATCTACACGCACGATACCATGAGACACTGGAAAATCTGCCAAATCAATCGAAGACTTATTCTGGAAAGTAAATTCAAAATCAAAATATTCCTTACGATATAACACGCCATCCTTTACCCCAGCATACATCATGATATTAGGAATCAATGCTTCCTGTGTCCCTATACACAGACTGTACTGCATTGCTTCCACACCTTTAAAATCAAAATCCTCCCATGGAAATTGACTGTTAAAGGAAAGTCTCATGTATGCATTTAAGGATGGATACTTCTTTTTCATTAAGGCTTTTGCTGTTCTAAATTCTGTGATTCCTGTATCCTTGTGATTGTCCATCACGATTCCTGGTCCATCCAAAACAGTAGTGACTGTTTCCTTTTCTTTCATCGTTTCCCAAACACCATTCGATTCTTTCTCGGTCCAGAATGGATGATCTTTTGGAAGCATTAAGCATAAAAAGGAGTTTGCTAACCAGAATGGACTTGCCGCACAACTATAGGACTGTACGAATGGCTGAAATGGGCCATAGAACCCAAGACATGGAACCCCTTCATAAAAACATTCTTCTCTCTGAGCGAATTGAAGAACAGCTCCTGAGGTAATTCTTCTACTAAGTCCTGGATTTACCGTTGGATTCTTTAATAGAAAATTAGCAGCAAGTGGCGCTGTCGCTGCACTTCGATAGCTTCCACTTCTTCCCCACATCGTCACATGTCCATCTTCATCAAACATATGAGGATAGTTTTTTACTAGATCGTTAGAATACTGCTCTATCTTCTGGGCTAAATAAGGCTCTTTCTCATAGCCATACCATTGATTCCAAAGCGGTCCATAAACATGAAATGCCCATGGGCAATAATAATCAAATAGATGTCCATCACGGTACCAACCATCTCCCGCATAATAAGAAACGATGACCTGCGCATGGTCTCTCATCATACCATGGTCGATTTCATACCCTTTGGCATCCAAAAATGCTAAGATTAGCATATTGAACAATCGCCAGTTATGATGTCCGGTATGAGAATGTCCGAAGTTTGATAAGTAATCCGCAATTTTGTCTTTCTCTTCTTTGGTGTAGCTATCCCAGATTACTTCCTGACACATGGTAAGACCGATGACTAAAGATGCACATTCACAGGTATGCTGAAATGCGATTTCTCCAGGTAATGCTTCTGGTCTGATTTCTTCTACACGTAGCAAATAATTCTTATTCTCTGGTGTAACCGAACTTAAAATCTGATTTCTATAATATTCTCTTAAAGAATAACCACACACAACAGCATCTGGCTCGTTATGAAGTAACGGTGCTGCAATCAAAAAGCTTCTAGCAAGCCCTTCAAAGGCTTCTGCCGCCAATCTCCATTTCGGACCATTTGGTTGTGGATAGCTTACAGAAAACTCATGTCTTGGCACTAAAATTGGATCCCCCATCTTGGCAACATGACGGAAAATTCCCTCTAAATAAAAGTGGCTGATCGAAAGCCAATGCTCTCTTCTCATCCCTGTATATGGACTTAATTCATGATCTGGCTGATTCAATATAAACTTCATTATTTCTCCCTATGCATTAAAAATGGGTCTTCCATCAACTCTAAATAATAGCGCAAACGCTCTCTCATCTTTCGTACCAACGGATCCTTCTCTTCGTTGGTTACTACGGTTGGATTCATCTGATATGGATCTTTGCAATCGTCATACAAATATTCTACTACCGCTTCTCCTGGCGCATATCCATTACTTCTCACATACGTATGGGTTGCAGTTTTAATACCTCTCCAACCATAAGACTTATGACTAAGTCCAAGATCACTAAACGCTTTCACCATGTCAGCTCCACCTGGATAAGAACATAGTAGCATATCCTGTGGTGCGTCCTCATCATTTCCTAAGATACCAGTGGCATGATTATAACCTTGGCAAGTCACCGGTATCTCTAACTCCATAAGTCCTAACAGGGTTGGCATATGATCAGGGCTTGCAAAAATTACAGGATTTTCTTTTGCTTCGATATATCCCTTCTGACGAATCATCAAAGGAATATGAATGGACTCCTCGTACCAGATATTCTTACTCATTAAACCATGGGAGCCAAGCATTTCCCCATGATCTGCTGATAGAACTACCATTGTATTTTCTTCTAGGCCTTGTTCCTTTAGATACTGATAGATTCTTCCAAACTGTTCATCAATACCAGACACTGCAGCAAAATACTGCCTGCTTTGTGTTTTTAGAATCCCTTCCCTCATATCCTCCGGCACATTTGGTCGATAGTTCACTTCTGAGTCCCTAAACTCATCATAATACTGATCCGGTACTAACTCATACGGAAGATGTGGTGGATTGTAAGATAAAAATAATGCAAATGGTTCTTCTTGTTCTTTTCTCTTCTCTATGAATTCAATTGCTTTATCGGTTTCAAATTCAGCTGACCATTTTCCAGGCTTAATCTGTTCCTCGCTATCCATCCAGTAATGAGGATCAAGATGCTCATCACTAGCACCATAGGATAGCCAGTAGTCAAACCCTTGTCTTCTCTCTCCTGGTGGAGTAAAGGCATCCCAGTCTTTGGCTCCTGATTTTGGATTTGGATGGAAGTTTAATTCAGATGCATCAAGATGCCATTTTCCAATATACCCTGTCTGATACCCATTGTCTTTTAAGACATTTCCAATACAGGTTTCCTGAGGTTTTAGCATAATCTTTTCTTCCAACCCAATTTTACAATTGGTCCACATCCCGACGCTGAATGGATATTTTCCAGACATCAGAGAGGCTCTATGCGGAGAGCACAAAGGAAACGTACTATAAGCATGGGAAAAACGCATACTTTCTCCCGCAAATTGATCCATCCATGGCGTTACCACTTGATCTGCATGATGATATCCAAGTGCTTGGTATCTCCATTGATCTGCAAATACATAGATTAAATTTTGTTTCATTTTATATCCTCATTCCTGCGCACGGATTTTGCGTATCACAACTTTGTGGTGCGCAGCACAAACTTGTGTGTAAAAATTGATTTTTTTTCACATTTATCACGTCATTTTCTATCATTCTATTACTGATTAGCAAAACAAGGAAAAGCAAGCTACGCAAACTTTTCCTTGTTAAACTTACTAGATTTACTTACCAATACAATTCCCAATCTTTTGTTAAGCGAACGAGCGCTTCCAGATAAAAATAATCACCCCAGGTGTTGCATTCATCCACACCACGGTTCTTACAAGTATTTTCTTTAGAATCTCTTGCATAGGTTCCGTGAAGAAGCAGACCATTCGATATCTTAATATCATCATTTGCACAATGTTCAATCAATGCTCTTAACATCTTATCTGCTGCTTCTTTGTAACGAGCCGCCTGCTCTGGTTCTAAATACTTTATCATTTCATAAATACCACATATTGCAATTGCAGAAGCAGAGGAATCTCTTGGTTCCTCACTGCCTGTATCAAAGTCAAAGTCCCAATAAGGAACCAAATCTTCTGGTAGATGCTCAATGAAATAATCTGTAACACGGTAGAATAAATCAATATACTCAGGGTCTTTTAAGTAGCGATAGCTCAATGCGATTCCATAAATCCCCCAAGCTTGGCCTCTTGCCCAAGCTGAATTATTGCGGTTTCCCTGATGTGTTACGCCATACGTAGGCTCTCCCGTCTGCATATCAATAAAATGAGTGTGGTAGGTTGAATTGTCCGGTTTTACCACGCATTTCATTGCTGTTTTGATATGATTCTTTGCTTTTGTAGCATAGGAGATATCTCCAGTTACTTCAGTCGCCCAGTAAAGAATCGGTAAGTTTAGGAGACAGTCAATAATCAAACGATATTCTGATGCCTGCCCAACATTTCCCCATGCTTGAAGGAAGTTACCTACGTCTCGATATCGTTCTGCCAAATGATCTGCAGCAAGTAAAGCTGCTTTCTTTGCATGTTCATTGCCTGTTAATTTATACGCAGCTACACAGGAAAGACTGAATAAAAATCCCATATCATGATGGTTTACATCTATTTTTTCTTCAATTCTATGAAGAAAACTTTCTACCTGCTTTAAGGCTGCCTCTTTATAACAATCCTCTCCAGTATGTTCGTAGGATAACCAGATTACTCCGGTCCAGAATCCTGTCGTCCACTCTACATTTTCTGTAGCTTCATAAAAACCATCAAAGCTATTTGAAGACTGGAATTTATCTGTGAATTCCGGAAGATTTACCTTTACAATTTTGGTTGCTTTATCCAAAGCTTTTTTAATGACGGACTCCTCAAAGCCAGGATACTTTTTTAATGTATCAAATGTTTGTGCCATTGGTTTCTCCTCGTTGTTTGAACTTAAAAATTAATTGTTTCCTTCAATCATCACCTATCTTGTGAAGTGAAAAAAGTAACATGTACATAAGTCCTGTATGGGAACTGCTATGCAATTCCCGATACAGGAACAAAATTCATTCTTGATTAACCTTTAATACCACTGGAAGCGACACCTTCCACAAAGAACTTCTGACAACTTAAGAATACAATGACAACTGGAATTAAAGAACATACGGAAGCCGCCATAATCCAAGCATAGTCTGCACCGTACTGTGAGATAAACATACGAATACCTAACTGGATTGTCTTTAATTCTTTTGTCTTTAAGTAAATTAATGGTCCCATGAAGTCATTCCATACATTCGTAAATGTAAAGATTGCTAAGGTTGCCATCGCTGGTTTACCAAGTGGGAATACTATTTTTCTAAAGATACCAAATTCATTTAAACCGTCAATTCGTGCTGCCTCACAAAGTTCATCTGGAATACTAATATAGAACTGTCTGATTAAGAAAACGCCAAACGCACTGAATGCCTGCATTAAGATTAAGCCAAGGTGACTATCATTTAAGCCCATCTTAGAAACTAAGATAAACTGTGGAATCATATATACCTGCCATGGAACAGCAATGGTAGTAACATACAATAAGAAAATAATATCTCTACCCTTGAATTTCATCTTTGAAAAGGCATAGGCTGCAAGACAACTTGTCATTAACTGAATCACAGTTGTGATGATTGTTAATTTTGCAGTATTAAAGAAGAAGGTAAGGAGCGGTAACTTCTTCCAAATAAGTGCGTAGTTTTCCCACTGGAACTTATCAGGCCACCACTTCATAGGGATGGAAAATACGTCTTTGTTTAACTTCAATGAAGAAATAACCATCCAGTAAAATGGAACCAGCATGAAGAGGGATACTATAGTAAGTAATACAATTAGAGAAATTCTTTTTGCCTTATTTTTTTTAGTCATTATGTCCCCTCCTCCTTACATGTCTTTCTGCCATTTCTTTTCACCAGAGAACTGAATTAAAGTAATACCCAGTACTACAGAGAAAAGAATGATAGCGCCCGCACTTGCTGGTCCTAATTGCCAACTAACAAATGCTTTTTCATATATATAGTTAACCAACGTCTTGGTCGAATTACCTGGACCACCGCCCGTCATAACGTATACCAGATCGAACACTTTGAAACATTGGATTGTCAGCATGATTAATACAAAAAATGTTGTTGGTGTTAACATTGGTATTGTGATATAACGTAACTTCTGCCAACCTTTTGCACCATCAATACTTGCTGCTTCATATAAAGAAAAAGGGATTCCTTGAAGTGCTGCAAGATATACTATCATATAATACCCAGTGAATTTCCATATTGTAACGATTGCGATTGCTACCATCGCCCAGTTTACATCTACTACCCATCTAGGTGGATTTGCAATTCCAATAAATCTTAAGAACTCATTAATTGGTCCGAAGTCTGGCTGGAATAACATATTCCATACAGCACCTACCGCGACGATTGAAGCGATATAAGGGAAGAAAAATGATGTTCTAAAAAAATTAATTCCTTTAATCTTAGAATTCATTAATACTGCAAGTAACAAAGATAAAACCAATGTAGGAATTACAGTTAATAACGCATATTCAATGGTATTACCAAATGACTTTCTAAAAATCTCATCTCCAAAAATCTGTGTAAAGTTTTGAAGTCCAACGAACTCCATCGGTGCCTGAGAAGCATCCCATTTCATAAAGCTTAGTACAAAAGAGAAACAAACAGGAAGAAATACGAATATGCTATAACCAATCAGATTTGGAAGGATGAATGCATATCCCATCAAATTTGTTCGAATGGTTCTTTTTTGCTTTGATGTCAGGCCTCTTTTTTTATTATTGCTCATGTTTTACCTCCTGCTTTCTTTTCGAACTTATCTTTTCAATAAGAAAGAGCGCCTCGCGCTCTTTCTTAATTTTTTCTAACGCCTTGAAAGCTCTTAGTTCCATCCTTTGATTTCTGCTATACGTCTTGTTAATTCTGCTAAACCTTCATCGATAGAATAAGACTTGATTATAATCATTTCATGAACTTCGTCTAATACCTGTCTAATCTCTTCAATCTTTGGATCAAGTGGACGATCAAAGAAGTAATTTGTATAAGTTAATGCTTCTACATTGCTTTCTCCTTCTGGGAAGAACTCTGCGGATGCAATTGTTCTTAAAGAAGTTTCTGTCTGAATACCTGTGAATACACCCTGCTGCGCTAAAATTTCAGCTGCTTCTGTAGATGCTGCGAATTTAACGAAATCCCATGCTAATTCTGGTACATCTGTGTTTTTGCTGATAGCGATTGGTGTTAATGCACCTACTGTATAACCAGTTTCTGTATTTTCTGGATGAGGAATTCTTGCAATACCCCAGTTAAAGTTAGTTTCACCACTTGCCTGTGACTGCATCATGGTAGAAATAAACCAAGTTCCCATAGGCATCATAGCGCACTGCTGATTTTTAAATACGGATGAATAATGGATATTTGCTGTCTTTAATGTAGCATAATCCTGGATATATCCATTTTCCTGCAAACTTAAAGCTTCTTCATACCATGATTTTAAGAAACTGTAATCTTTCTCTACTACAGTATGCTGTCCATCTTGTACTGCCCAGTTAGTAACTAATGCTTGCCATGTGTGGTTGTGTCCACCATAAACTTTTGCACTGCCTTCACCAGATGTCATCTTCGCTGCTAATTCATAGTACTCTTTCCAAGTTATATCATTGGATGGATACTCTACACCAGCTGCGTCAAATAAATCTTTATTGTAATATAATACATACCAGTCAGAACGATATGGAAGTGCATAAGATGCACCGTTGTACTGTAACTGCTCTGCTCCACCGCTGTATACGGATAAGTCTAAGTTATCAGCTTTGATAAAATCATCAATAGGAAGAAGTTGATTCTTATCTACCATCTGAAGCATAGACCCCATATCCTTTACCCAGATAATATCTGGATCACCCTGTGCAGCAGATAAACTAATTCCTAGAGAATTGTTATATTCGTCTGATGCTGTATCAATAACTTTAATTTCTACATCTGTATTCTTTGCTTCATATGCATCGATTACTGCCTGGAATTGAGGTGATGTATCATTATCCCATGTTGTAACAGATAAAACTTTCTTTTCACCAGTTGTTGCATCTGGCTTTTCTTCTTTGTCTCCTTCTTGACTTGTATTTGTGTCATTTCCCTGATTTTTGTTACCACTCTTAGAACAGGCTACCATGGAAGTACTTACCATACAAGCTACTAATGTTAATGCCAACACTTTTTTTAACTTCATTTTAAATCTCCTCCCGTTTGTCATGTATTCACAATTTTTGTGTTTATCTTTTGTATCTATATCATATCAAATTTAAGGGGGTTATAAAATCCAATATCCTCATATTTCTGTTACTTTTTTAAGGTGATGTAAAAATCGCGGCAAAAAAGATGTAATATCATAAGATTTTTATAATATTTTTATATTTCCATTTTTTGCGATTGTATTTTTGTCTTATTTTCGATATTATGGAGTTAAATAAACTATTTAATAATGTACAAATTTATTTCAAGAAACGGGAGTCATTCTATGAATTCTACACCAAAAAAGTTTCAGAGAACACTTATCTTATATAATTTGATGATAATCATCTGTATTGCATCTGCAATCAGCTTTTATGACTACCAGTCTTACCGAAATGATGTCATCATAAATGAAACCACTAGTAGTTCTAGTCGTATCAATGCTCTCTCTGATCGTTTGGAATTGGCCTATGATGAAATGATAAATATACTACTTAATTGTTCAGAGCGAAAGTCTCTCTTTGTTACTACTACTTTTTCTGATTATGCGTATGGATATGATAATGCAAAAGCTGCGCTCTATGCTTCCAGTACATTAAAAGACTTATGCGCAATCTCCGGATACAGTAGGTATATCTTTAAGATTACCTTATTTAATAATGATTTCGTGCTTCAGGCAGGAAATTCTAACAGTTCTTTGGATGATCCTTATCAAATCATGGAAACTCCATGGTTTCAAGATATTTTAACCAATACAACAGGACAGTATACATTAAGGTTGGTAGATAACCCCTTTCCATTCGGAAAAACCTACATGCCTAAGTTACTCCCCCTGCTACGCCCCCTCCAGACTATAACCAATGCAAAGCCTGAAAGTTCATGGGTATTTTTAGGGATATCCCCTACGTTGTATTTACATGCATTGCAAACCATGCCAAGTGATAGTATTGTCTATGCAGTTACCGCAGAAGGTGATATGATTTCTTCTGTTCGTGGCGGGTATTTTGATACGGAATCTTTAATCCAAGACCTTCTTGCTTCTCCTTCTCTTGGTGGTAGCTATCGAACAGAATTAAACCAAAAGGATTGTATTATTACTTATAAGAAACAACCGATTAGTGGTATCTTATTATTTGAGATTCTACCTATTATAAGTATGGATCTAGACCACAGTATTATTGGCAAAACAATCTTTTTTATTTTCTTATTTTGTATGGTTATCGGTATAACCCTTTCCATCGTTTTTTCTAGACAGCTTGGCGCTCCCATCAGCCGTTTGACAAGACGCCTTGAACTGATTTCTAGAGGAAATTTCGAACCAGATACCACCATTGAAAGTGACAATGAAATTGGCATGATAGGAAAGCAGATTAATGAGATGTCAAGTCATATCTCAACCCTGCTAGAGACGAGAGTACAGAATGAAAATGACAAGAAAGATTTAGAAATAAAAATGCTTCAAGCGCAGATTAATCCTCATTTCCTCTATAATACCCTAGATTCCATCAAATGGATTGCAACACTGCAACAGAATTCAGGTATTGTACAGGTAGTCACCTCACTTTCTTCTTTATTAAAAAATATGGCGAAAGGTTTTAATGAGAAAGTAACGCTGCGTCAAGAATTAGATTTTTTAAATCATTATATCACAATAGAAAAGATACGCTATATCGAACTATTTGATGTAGATATTTCAGTAGAGGATGAACGACTTTATGATGCAAAGATCATCAAGCTTACCTTGCAGCCAATTGTTGAAAATGCTATTTTTAGTGGTATCGAACCAAGTGGTAGATTTGGATTTATCCAGATTCATGCATTTGTAAAAGATGGTTTATTCACAATTACCGTGCTTGATAACGGGATTGGAATTGCACCTGAGAATATTGAAGCACTTCTTACCGACACCTCTCGTGTCTCAAAGAGTAAGATGAGCGGAATCGGTCTTCCAAATGTGGATCGAAGGATGAAACTAGTCTACGGTGAAGACTATGGAATTACCATTGAAAGTAAACTAGACAGCTATACCAAGATAACCATCACTCTGCCTTTAGAATATTAGTTCTGGTGAAGGAGGCCCTATGTACCGAGTAATCTTAGTAGATGATGAACCATTAATTCTTGCAGGAATTACCTCTCTACTTACCTGGGAGGAACATGACTGTACTATCGTAGGAAAAGCAACCAATGGCCCTACTGCCTATGATTTAATTATGAAATTACAACCGGATATTGTAATTACAGATATCTGTATGCCTGTATTAAGCGGCTTAGAATTGATTGAGAAATGTAAAACAAATGGTTGTAATTTTGCCTTTCTTGTTTTAACCAATTTAGAGGAATTTCAGCTTGCTAGAAAAGCAGTGACACTAGGTGCCTCTGATTATCTTGTAAAACTTAATCTAAAACCTGAAGATTTGATAAAATCACTGGATCGTGCGAAAGAAGCCTGTGACCTTTTAGATCGCCATAATAAGAATCTGATGCAAGTTGCACAAACTATTAGTAATGCAGATCTGATGCATACTTATGTGACACAATTGATCGTCTCCCAGAATGAAGATGTGACCCTTCCCGAATCTGTAAAGGAGGATTATAAAAATCCCTTTGTGATTCTATTTACCATTCGTCACACTAGAATTCAATTTCTTCCACAAGAAGAGTATTTGGATTTAAAACGGATCAATAGCCACATTACGGACATTATTAGCGGTATTTCCGACCGCTTCTTTCATTCTCATACACTGATAAACTATAATTCCAATACCTTTTTATTTGTTGGTGGATTAAGAGATGATGGAGCAATTCAACCCTACGAAACCACGATTTCGTATTTTTGCGATAAAGTGAATTCAGCGCTTAAAACGTACTTTGAACTTACTGCTGTATTTGGAGTCAGTCAGACCAATCAATCCTTGGAATTTCTTACTGCTCTTTTTAAGGAAGCTCTTACTGCACTTGAGTATTACTATTATGATTCTCATACTCCTATCGTCTTCTATCAGGGGCAGAATTTTCATAAGAGTAGTGCCAAAAACTTTAACATCAATTTCTTAAAGAAAGATTTATCTGCTTCAATCAAGCAAAATGACAGCGAACGTCTTGCTAACATTTTTGAACAGATTATCGAGCTTTTTGCACAGTGTACGCCAAATAAAGAGCATGCAACCAGCGCCTGCATTAATATCTATACTTATCTGTATTCGTTTTTTGAAACCGATAAAAATGACTACCGCGACATCTTTCCGTATGCCATTAACATCGCGGAATACTTAAATCATTTTCCAAGCCTTGCAAATATCTTAGAATGGCTACGTAGCTTTCAAGAGAAACTATGTAAGCTCTTAGAGGATCGCCAGGAAAATCGCTCCGATATCCTTGTAGAACAAGCAAAGCGTTACATTGAAGAACATTATACAGAAAAATTAACTCTTGCAGAAATTACCGAGGAATTAAATATCAGCGCAGGGCATCTTAGCACAACCTTTAAGAAGTACACTGGAATCACCTTATTCGATTACATCGCCAGTGTGAAAATAGAACGTGCTAAGGAATTAATTGATACTCATAAGTATCTAATGTACGAAATTTCTGATATGCTAGGTTTCGATAATCCATATTATTTTAGTAAAGTATTTAAAAAGGTAACTGGAATTTCTCCTAGAGATCATGAGAGAAGGATGTAAGAGTGAAAACAGTATCATCATTTAATATTACTTTTGATTGCTTGATTTGTGGATTCATTAATTCTATGTAGTCAGTTGGATTAAAATACTGTCATTTACGAATTTCTATCATATATTACAATAACGCTTTGGTTTCTTAGAAGGAAGGTATCATAATGAATTCAGTTCTGGCTAAACAAATGAAGTTAATAGAATCACGAGAAGAAAAATTTTTCACACCTAAACCAGATAACTTCATTAGCTTAAAAATTAATCCAGTTGTAGATAAACTATCAGATAAAATTCCAAATAAGGTTAAAGTTTCATTAGATGGTGCATTTTTAAAGGGTTTTGAACTTGTTTTTGATAAAGGTATGGATATTATTGAGAAGACATACGACAAAGAAAAGTTACTCTTTGATTACGATGTAAATGATTATGCGATCAATAAAAAACTATGCAAGAAGTACATCAAAAGAATTGACAGGTCTTCCCTCTGTTCTAATGCAATAAATTCATCTATATCTGCAATAGAAGGAGGTGTTTTGGGGTTATTAGGCATTGGACTCATTGACATACCCTTGTTTTTATCCGTCATTATAAAAGCAATCAATGAAGTATCCTTAAGTTACGGATTTGATTATAGTTCAGAGGAAGAGAAATCTTATGTATTATCTCTTATAGCATGTGCACTAGAAAATCCTGCAAAACAATCAGAATTAAACATAAACCTGGATGAACTTGGCCACAATATAGATCATCAGATTATAGATACTTTTGATCTAAAAGAGAAAATGAAATCTGCTTCTAATGTCCTATCAAATACTTTACTTACTGCAAAGTTTATTCAAGGTATTCCTGTAGTTGGTGCTGTAGGCGGTATCGTAAATCTTAATATTATGAATAAAATTACCCAATTTGCAAAAATAAAATATAAGAAGAGATATTTATTGAAAAAAATTAAGAATTAATAAAATATTGTAAATTATCGCTATAAATAGGGGAAGTCTTTTAGACTCCCCCTTCATAATTAATGCAATCTCTGTCTTACAATTTCATAAGATAATATACCCATAGCTACACTTGCATTTAACGAATCTATATTACCAAACATCGGTATCTTAGCTACAAAATCACATTTTTCTTTGATTAATCTTCCAACCCCTTCACCTTCGCTACCAATCACTAACCCAATTGGCCCTTTAAGGTTAAGTTTATACATACTTTCGCCTGTCATATCCGCACAGACAAACCATAATCCCTTATCTTTTAATTCTTCCATTGTAGTGGCTAGGTTAGTAACCTTAGCAACAGGTGTATAGTTAATTGCCCCAGCTGAGGTCTTAGCCACAGTCGCTGTAAGACCTACTGCTCTTCTCTTAGGTATAATAATACCGTGTGCACCTGCCTGATTAGCTGTTCTTATTATGGCTCCAAGATTATGGGGATCTTCTATACTATCTAATAAGATGATAAATGGAGGCTCACCTTTTTCTTTTGCTATATTTAAAATATCATCTACTTCTGCATATTCGTAAGCCGCTGCGTACGCCATTACACCTTGATGCTTTCCAGATTCTGAAAGTTGATCTAATCTTTCCTTCTTGACAAAGGTAATAATGGTATCACCTTTTTTTGCTTCCCTTATGATAGATTTTATAGGTCCATCCTGACAACCATCTAACACAAAAAGGCGGTCTATTGTTTTCCCAGAACGGAATGCCTCCAATACTGCATTACGTCCTTCTATTGTTAATTCTTCATATCTCATTGTTAATCCTAACCTTTCTGCTTCGTTGTACTATTATTTTGTATCATATATTAATTTGTCAGTATTATTTGACATATTACATACTTATTTCATATTTGTTTCATCACTTTTTTCTTTATTCATTTCTTTATTTGTTTCTTTACTTATTTCATTGTTTGTTTCTTTACTTATTTCACTATTTGTTTCTTTACTTATTTCACTATTTGTTTCTTTACTTATTTCATTATTTGTTTCTTTACTTATTTCACTATTTGATTCTTTACTTATTTCATTATTAGTTTCTTTATTTGTTTCATTTTCTGACATAAGTCCATGTACTATAATCTCCATCACTCTGTCAAATTGGTTATTTAAGTACAAATATCCGATTAAACATTCAAATCCAGTCGCTATTCTATATTCTGTTATACTAGCATTCTTGGCAGAGGTAAAAGATTTTGCATTTCTACCTCTTTTAAATACCGCCATCTCATATTCTGTTAGCATCACTTCAATTTTATGAAACATATCCATCTGAGCAGGAGCTTTCACCAAACTACTTACCCTTTTATGAAGTTTATTAACAGGTGCATTGCCTTGCTCTACAACGTAAGTACGTATAATTAAATCAAATACAACATCACCTATAAATGCTAATGTTAATGGAGAATAGGTTTTTAAATCTGTATCTGGTAAATGTAAGGCGTTTTTTATACTACCAATAATATTAATATTTAAGCTCTCTTCCATCTAACACCTTCTCTTGTATCTTCAAGTAAGATACCTTTTTTAAGTAAAGTGTCTCTGATTTCATCAGATTTAGCAAAATCTTTATTTTTTCTTGCTTCCTGACGATCCTGAATGAGTTGTTCTATTTCTTCATCTAATAATTCAACCTTTATTCTTGCGTTTAATCCTAGTACTGCGCATAAATGAACAATAAGTTCTGCGGACTTTGTTAAGAATTCCTTGGAACTATCCGCTTTTCCATTGGTGTTTATAACCTTAACGATTTCAAATATAGCAGCAATTGCATCTGCTGTATTAAAATCATCTTCCATAGCCTCTTCATACTTTTTCTTCAGTAAATCTATCTCACCATTAACGGTAATTTCTTCTAAAGATAAAGCCTTCTCTTCTGCCAATTCAATAAGATGATCTAGATTATAAACAGCAGTCAATATTCGGTCCAAACTGTTTTTAGCAGAGCTCATTAACTCCTCACTAAAATTAATTGTACTTCTATAATGTGCATTTAACATAAAGAAGCGAAGTACCTGTAAAGAATAAAGTTCTCCTATTTCTCTTACAGAAAATAATCTTCCACTAGATTTAGACATCTTTTTATTATCAATATTTAAGAAGTTGTTATGCATCCAATATCTTGCAAATTGTTTCCCATTACATGCTTCACTCTGTGCAATCTCATTCTCATGATGTGGAAAAACCAAATCTTCTCCCCCTGCATGTATATCTATTTGTTCACCAAGATACTTTTTGCTCATAACAGAGCATTCAATATGCCAGCCTGGTCTTCCTTCACTCCAAGGTGATTCCCAAAATGGTTCTCCGTCTTTTTTGGGTTTCCAAAGAACGAAATCCATTGGATCTTCTTTATCCTCACTGACTGCAATACGTACACCCGCTTCTAATTCATCCAAATTCTTTTTAGATAATTTACCATATTCTTTAAAACTTCTGGTTTTAAAATACACCGTACCATTTTTCACATAAGCATGGCCTTTATCAATCAAGATAGAAATCATTTCCAGCATGCCATCAATTTCTTCTGTGGCTTTTGGATTTTTTGTTGCTGGTATAACATTTAGACTTTTTATGTCTTCATAAAAAGCTTTTATATAACGTTCTGAAATTTCTGTAGAATCAACGCCTTCATCATTGGCCTTTTTAATGATCTTATCATCTACATCTGTAAAATTTGATACAAAGTTCACATCGTACCCTTTATACTCAAAATATCTCCTGACTGTATCAAAGAAAATCACTGGTCTTGAATTGCCAATATGAATATAGTTGTAAACTGTTGGTCCACACACGTACATTTTAACCTTACCCTCTTCTAAAGGTATAAACTCTTCTTTTTTCTTAGTTAGTGTATTATATATTTTCATTTCATTCTCCTTAAACCATCTATTCATAATACATTTCTTTTGTATATTATTTTGCAATCTTTCGATTTCATTCTGCTTTGATGTAACTAGTATATTACTGTTTTTCTCCATAGTTTTATTTGCTTAATTATTTACTTTTTTATTTGATTTATTATTTACTTTTTTATTTGATTTATTATTTGCTTTTTTATTTGCTTTTTTATTTGCTTTTTTATTACATTTTGCTTTATGACATTCCTTTTATGAGATTAGCATTATGGCATTAGTCTTTTTGTACTAATTTGCTCATACATTTTATTTTAACCTATCCAAGCAGATATTTCTATCTTTTTTTATAACAATGTGTTGACACCACTATGCAGTCTCAATAAGCTTAACTATATAACATAGTGATTTGCAGTAAGTTCAACATCCTTTAATCTAGAGCAAACCACATCAAGCTCATCTTTTAATTTTTGATTCGCAACACGTAGAGCAATTAAATCATTAAATACAGGGTCTGGAAGATGTACTTGATCCATGTCGTGTCTTGGAATCTTCATATTATCTCTTTTTACAATACGCCCTGGAACACCCACTACTGTTGAGTTAGGAGGCACTTCAGACAAAACAACAGAACCTGCACCAATTTTGGAATTTTCGCCCACTGTAAAGGAACCTAATATCTTAGCCCCTGCACTCACCATAACATTATTTCCAATGGTAGGATGACGCTTCCCACTTTCTTTACCCGTTCCACCAAGAGTCACTCCCTGATATAAAGTAACATTATCACCTACAATCGATGTTTCACCAATTACTACCCCATGACCATGATCTATAAATAAACCTTTACCAATAGTTGCCCCTGGATGTATCTCTATTCCGGTTTTTCTTACTGTTCTTTGGGAATACCATCTTGCTAGAAAATAGTGTTTCTTTTGATATAATTTGTGTGCTATACGATATCTTAAAATAGCCTTAAAGCTAGGGTATAAAAAAACCTCTAGATTGGTTTTTATAGCTGGGTCTCTCTCTCTAATAATACTGATTTCATCCTTAATATAACCAATGATGCCCATAGTAACACTCCTTCTAAACAATAAAAAAACTCCATCTCCATAAGAGACGAAGTTAATTCGCGGTTCCACTCTATTTCATATCTGTTATTATCTAACAGACATAATCTCAAACAAATAACGGCTGTTTCCGGATTAAGCTAACATATGCTTCACCTAATCAGCTCCCAGATGCACTTTATCCATATTGAGGCAAAGAATGCTTTCAGCCGGTGACATTCTATCTCTGCTGCCTTCCTATAGACTACTTTTCTGTTCAACGCTTTTCACTTATTATTCTCTATTCTATGCAAAAATGTATAAATTGTCAATAACTCTGTACAATATCATTAATAAGCTCTCTGCAAAACGTCATAATCAGTTTTTAAACATTATCAATAATAAGCTCTCTATACTACGTCATTAATAAATACGCGGTTATAATAATTTATATGATTTAATTTTTCCAATATAACATCCTTTTTCCCAACAATCTTTTCTAATAATTTATCTTCCTTTAACTGTCCAAAGAAAATTTGGGTTAATTCCGAAATATCACAGATTATTTCAGGACTTTTTTCAGTGGGAATACACTTTCCCCCTTTTTTTGAAAGATTAATTTCAAAATTTCCATGATTACTTTTAATCATCTCATCCCTAATTCCAATGATGAAAGAAATATCTTTTTTTGCTGTCATTCCCGAAATAAAAGCCTCTAAATTTATAATTCTAGCCATAATTGTTGGTGGCTTATGTAACCTTTGCTCATGACTCAAATCCTCCATAAGCCGATCTGTCACACCATACCAAAATTCTTCTTTTTTATTTGGCAGATATATGGCTTCTGCCACCTGTATATCAATGTCCTTCATATAAGCAATATATCCAATGATGACTCCATTATGAAGCACTAACATTACTTCGCCTTTAGAACTACGCATTTCATGCATCAATCTCTGGTAATAATAACTATCACGAATCACGAAAACATCATATACACTCTCAAGATAATCATTTGTGAATGCTACCAGTTTCTCAAGTAAACTACTATCTGCTTGGTTTAACACTCGAATATCTATCGTCTCATGCATAATTGCATGTATACCATTCTTAGATATTTCATCTTTAGTAAACATGATTTGATCTTTAAATGCTTCCTGTTCATATATATTGCGAAAGCCAAAGGGTAGATAAATTTCAACTTTTGCGGGCATTAGATAAGTAAATGGTATCTGTTCCTCATTCATCTGAACCATAGCTTTTTCTAAAAGAAGTCTCATAAGTCCTTGCCTTCTGTCTTCTTCTTTTGTAGCAACACCTACAATATAATTAGTACGAATCTTATTCCCTCTTACATTTAAAACATATGGATTCAAATGCAGCATGGCTGCTATTTTATCCTCTTTAAAAACAGTATAAATCTGATTGTCTTTCACTTTCCATTGAAAGTAAAAATCCGTATAAGAAATTGAGTCTCCAAAACATTCTCTCCACAGTTCATATATAGAATCTTGTGGCTTAATCTTTGAATCCATAAGGGTAATATCTTTTGTATTACTATAAACTTTATACCCCATAATAACCTCCACGTCTTATCTTTGTTTTGAACATCCAGAGCAACCACTACAACCGCCGCTAGATCCTTGTACATCAGCCATATAATCCATTCCAGCCACATATTTATAATTATCTACTGAAGTCAATAAACAAATAGAATTAGCTGATATACCTTTACCTTCTCCTGTAAATCCAAGTCCTTCTTCTGTAGTTGCCTTAATATTAATCTGATCCTCTCTTATATCTAGAATAGCAGCTATATTTTTCACCATTTCTGGAATATGAGGTGCCATCTTAGGTTTTTGTGCAATGATCGTTGCATCAATATTTTCTACAAAATATAATTTATCCTCTATTAATTTTTTTACTATTTTTAGTAATTCTAAACTTGATACATTTTTAAAGGAATCATCTGTATCGGGAAAGTGCTTTCCTATATCTCCAAGAGCCGCGGCTCCTAATAAACTATCCATAATGGCGTGTACTAAAACATCTGCATCGGAGTGCCCTAGCAGTCCAAATTCATAGGGAATGGTTACCCCACCTATAATTAACGGTCGATCTTCACACAAGCGATGAACATCGTATCCTGATCCAATTCTCATAACTTCTCCTATCTGCCATCGTTCTGGCTTACATATCCCTTACAACATATAGTCAACTAGTAGCCTTTTGACTTCCTTATATATACGTTTTAGATTTATATCAGTTTACAATTTATATCAGTTTCAATTCATATCAAGTTAAACTTATATCATATCCATAAACTTTTAATAAAAAATGATATATATGAAAAAGAGACTGCCAAAGACAATCTCTTAAATAGCGAAGAACGGATTTGAACCGCCGACACCGCGGGTATGAACCGCGTGCTCTAGCCAACTGAGCTACTTCGCCATATATAAAAACACCAAACCTATATGTGGAGTTATTATTCATAAAAATGGGACCTATAGGGCTCGAACCTATGACCCTCTGCTTGTAAGGCAGATGCTCTCCCAGCTGAGCTAAGATCCCATAAGTACTGTTTTTCAACAGGTACTTTTATATTATATTTATATCGTGGTAGTTTGTCAAGCACTTTGTACAAGTTTTTTTAAACCGCTCTATAGACCAACTTTGTATTAGATTTTTATACCGGATTTATAGACCAACTTTATACTTTGATTTTTACCAGCTTTTCATATTATCGCTTAATCAGTAGATTACATATTTAGATTCCCAGGTCCAAAACTGTTTGGGATAAATTCTTCCAAGGTGTATACTTGATATTCTGTCTCTGATTTTCCTAGAATCACATAAAAATGATTTGGATTACAAAATTCTAACATTACCTGTCTACAAACACCACACGGTGGACAGTAATCAGAAAGGGTACCATCCTTTCCACCTACAATTGCAATTGCCAAGAATTCTTTACGTCCTTCACTTATGGCCTTAAAAAAGGCAGTCCTTTCTGCACAGTTAGTAGGTGTAAATGATACATTTTCAATGTTACAACCCTTATATATATGAAAGTCCTTCGTTAAAAGGGCTGCCCCGACTTTAAAACCTGAATATGGAGAATAGGAATATTTCAAACTATCTATTGCTTCATGAAGTAATTTCTGGCAGGTGTCTTCTCTTAGTCCACCATATACTTCTTCCTTCTTTACAGGTATAAGTTCAGCCTTATGGCTACATATTAATTGATGATCAACCTGTTTTTTCTTTTCACTCATATACACATTTCTCCTATAAATTTGTAATTAGTACTACTATTATACTATATTTTTCAGTAATTATCATGTAAATTTAAAACTTTATAACCTGAATTGTATATTTAGCCCCAGGAATGTAAGTTCACTGAAAAGTCCTCTATAAAGTATAATAAGAAATAAAAGGTATCTATATTTAGCTTGGCAAGACCGTCTGACAAGGTTGCTTATGTTCGTATAGAGATTCAGTACAAGAATAGAATATTGTGATGAATTCCCCTGAAACTATACTAATCTATAAAGAACATAGTGCTTACCACTTGAAATCCTACTTTTCCCATGATAATATAATAGAATAAACTTAACTTTGGAGGTACTTATGAAAATATCAACTAAAGGGCGTTATGCACTTCGTTTAATGTTAGACTTAGCACTGCACAATACAGGTGAATATATTACAATCAAAAGTATTTCTGCGAGACAAGAAATATCAGATAAATATCTTGAACAAATCATAACCCAATTAAGTCGTGCTGGCTATGTAAAAAGTATTCGTGGTGCACAAGGTGGATACCGCTTAGCAAAAGCACCAGAAGAATATACTGTGGGAATGATTTTAAGATTAATTGAAGGTAGTTTAGCTCCAGTAGCCTGTTTAGAAGATGATCCTGAATCTTGTTCAAGATCTGTCCAATGTGCAACCTTAGATGTCTGGAAGAAATTATATGATGCCATCAATTCCGTAGTGGATAATATTACACTTGCTGATTTAGTAGACAAACAAACCAGTTTAACAGGTAATGACTATATCATCTAATCTCATGTTTTAGATTAACACAAAGCTTATTTTAAGGTTATATGTTAAAATAATATATTATATTATAATATATTCAAATGAAAGGGGTATCTTATGTCAGAAAAAAGAAAATTTAAGTTTGA
This sequence comes from Anaerocolumna sp., assembly GCA_047972335.1. Taxonomy (GTDB): domain Bacteria; phylum Bacillota; class Clostridia; order Lachnospirales; family Lachnospiraceae; genus Anaerocolumna. The sequence goes on from JBKEAO010000117.1 coordinate 23,257, forward strand.
AACATTACAACTTCATGTAGGACAGGAAAATCCAGACCCTACTACCGACGCTCGTTGCGTCCCCATTTACCAGACATCTTCCTATGTATTCGCTAATTCAGCCCAAGCCGCAGGACGCTTTAACTTATCCGAAGGAGGAAATATTTACACAAGACTGATGAATCCAACTTCAGATGTTTTTGAACAGCGTATTGCTGCTTTAGAAGGTGGTATCGCGGCCCTAGCTACTGCATCAGGCTCCGCGGCTGTAGCTTATGCAATTCAAAATATTGCTCATGCAGGTGATCATATCGTTTCTGCTGTTACCATTTATGGTGGAACCTTTAATTTATTTGCTCATACTTTTGAAGATTATGGCATATCAACAACCTTTGTTGATCCTGATGAAGAGGGTAGTTTTGAAAAAGCAATTAAACCTAATACAAAAGCAATCTTCATAGAAAGTCTTGGTAATCCAAATTCAAGCATAATAGATATACAAGCAATTGCTGATATTGCACATAAGCATGGTATTCCATTGATTGTAGATAATACTTTTGCAACACCTTATCTTCTTCGACCTATTGAATACGGTGCTGACGTGGTTGTACATTCTGCTACGAAGTTTATCGGTGGACACGGCACCTCTATTGGCGGCGTAATCATTGATTCCGGTAAGTTTGACTGGGCAGCTTCTGGCAAATTCAAAGGTTTAACAGATCCTAACCCCAGCTATCATGGCATTAGTTTTACAAATGCAGTTGGTGCAGCAGCTTATGTTACTAAAATCAGAGTTACTCTTATGAGAGATACTGGTGCAACTATTAGCCCATTTAACTCCTTCTTATTCTTACAAGGCTTAGAAACCCTGTCCCTAAGAGTAGAACGTCATGTTGAAAATGCCTTAAAAATAGTTGAATTCTTAAAAAATCATCCTAAAGTAGATAAGGTAAATCATCCTTCACTTAAAGATAACCCTTACCACGATCTCTATAATAAGTATTTCCCTAAGGGTGGTAGCTCTATATTTACTTTTGAAATTAAAGGTGGTAGTAAAGAAGCCATGGCATTCATTGATCAATTAGAGATATTCTCCCTCCTTGCCAATGTAGCTGATGTAAAATCATTGATTATCCATCCTGCAAGTACCACTCATTCACAGATGACCGAAGAAGAATTGATTGCTTCTGGAATTAAGCCAAATTCTATTCGTCTTTCTATTGGTACTGAACATATCGATGATTTAATCTATGATTTAGACCAGGCTTTTAAAACCATAAACTAAGCTGACAAATATAGTTCAGATATTACTCAAACATGTTTTAATATTAGATATTACTCAAATATTGTTTAGACATTAGATATTGTTTAAATATTACTAAGATATTGCTTAGATATTACTCATATAAGTTCCCCTACCACAAGAGGCTGTCACAGTATATGCAATATACTACTGACAGCCTCTTTGTTATTTTGCAATTTCAACAAAATCATCTAATACATCATCAAAAGCGTATACTCCAACTCCATCCACAGCAACGTAATAAGTTCCAACAAAATCAGTCGTAGTTTCCGTCTCGGTAGTTACATTAATCCCGTAACACAACTTACCGCCTGCGTAGCTGGTCCAATTATCATAAATTATGGTATATTCACTTATGCTTTTTTCAAGCCCCAAAGTCTCTGCAGGAATCTGCTCTAATTTAAGCAAAGCTTCCTCTTTTGTAAATCCACCCTCACCCTCAGTTGGTAAATCTGTTACATTAGAGAATAGTGGATATTCTGTAAAGGAATCCGTCGTTCCATCTGCATAAAAACATAAAATTTCACCACTGCTCTTATCAACAATCACATTTGGCTCAATCACTTCACCACTGTTACTAATCTGAAGAACATAATAGCTACTTTCATTCAACTTAAGTTCTTCATTCAGCGTTTCAACAAAATAACCTCTTTCTCCTATCACTTTTAGAATACTGTTAATCGCATCTTCCTTTGTGACATTTATTGCTGGAATCTCAGTTGGTGTGGCTGTAGGTAATTCCGTTGGTTCCATGGTCGGTGTAACAGTAACAACCTGAGTAGGCGTCTCTGTAACATTATTTTCTTCTTCTGTTTTATTATTCTTACTACAGGCAGTAAAACAAAGACTACCTAATAAAACTAACATAACAATTCTTTCTATCTTACGTTTCATAATTTTCCTCATTTCTAAACTGTTGAACCTTTGGAAAGATACAGATACATAATTCTGACTTTCATCTGTTTATCTCAAATGTAATATTTTTTCAAAAGTCCACTTTAAATTATTTCTTAAAAATCAACTCCAAGTTTCCTCAACTCCTCTAATGCCTTTGGTATATCTGTAACATGAATGGTAGTAAATCCAAACTCCTTAGCAGCCTCAAGATTTGCCATAGAATCATCCAGAAACACTGCCTCATTGGGATTAATATTATATTTTTGAATCAAATGTTTATAAATTTCTGGTTCTGGTTTTACACTTTTTATTTCATATGAAACTACCCTTCCATCTGCATGTGGAATAAACTTAAAGTGCTCTAGGGCATGCATAAAGTTTCTCTCACCATAGTTTGATAACAAATACACTTTATATCCATGACTTTTAAGGCTTTTTATGAAATCTTCTGCATATGGAAACTCTTTTACTGTCTCTGTTATATTTTTAAACAGATGTCTTATTTCTTTATCCACGTCCTGATCCAGATTACAACATAGTTCTATCACTTCTTCCTCACTTAGGGCACCTCTATCTTGCTCACTCCAATAGTCTCCAAGTACAGTTGCTTTACCAATCTTAGCAATAGTTTCCTCATTATAGCCAAATTCCTTTAATAATTCTTCCCATCTAAAATGCGCAAGGACCTGCCCAATATCTAAAACTACTGTATTTATCATAAAAAATCCTCCAATAATCTTCACTCCTACATAGATTATACCATTACAACCATTATGTAGCAAGTTTTCAATTCTTTGAAATCTATTCATCCAAAAGGATACAAGGTCACTGAAAACACCTTATTCAAAATATCATTCGGTAAAGTATAAAAACGATAAAACAAATCAAAAAACTGCCTTAAAATTAAAATTTCAAGATAAATTCTTGTATTTTAGTTTTAAGGCAGCTAAGTACTATTTAAATTGATGATTTCCTAGGGTAAATGTAGCATTTCTTAATCTACCACTAAAGAATAAGAATTTACTAAAATCTTTGGTTTTTCCACTAACCGTAATGCTCTTCGTTCCATTTAACGCGGCCTTAGCAGCTTTAATGCATGCTAATTCATAACTATTTGTATACTTTCCAGCATCATATGCTGCAAGTTGTTTATCCAAAGCGCCATTAGAAACAGGTCCAAATTGGTATTTTTGATAGATAACACCTTTTACTGAATCTGGAAAAGCACTTGATCTAACTCTATTCATGACAACAATTGCAACAGCTAATTTACCATTATAAGTTTCTCCGTTTGCTTCACAATAAATCAGTGCTGAAAGTAATCTAAGTTCAGCTTTTGTATAATTTACTGTCTCTTTTTTTGTAGTTGCTTTTTTTGTGGTTGCTTTCTTTGCTGTTTCTTTTGTTGTTTCAGTCGTTGTAGTTTTTTTATTACTTTTCTTTGTAGTTTCTGTTGAAGTTGTTTCTTTTGTAGCTTCTTTATCCTCTTCACTTTCTTCTACTATTGCTTCTTGTGCAGTTTCTTCTGTTTCTTCGCTTGTATCTGTAGTTTCAGATATATCTGCTGTTTCTTCCTCTTTGTCTGCACTTTCCGTTACATGAGTGCTTTCATCTGTAATGTCTGCAGCAGTTGCTAGATCCGCAACTGTATTAGATGCTGCAATCACTGTATCAACTTCATGATTTATAGTATTTTCTTCTGTAACAACATTTCCTTCTTCTGCTGCATATGTGTATATATTAGCAAATCCGGCTAAAAACATTCCTGCAAACATACACAATAGTAACTTTCTGAATTTCATAATAGTCTCCTTTTAGTGACCTGATATATCGCTAAGTCATTTTCAATTATAACTATTAATTATTACAAATTTCAAACAAGTGTTAAGGTCAAGTAATAATCAATTAATAATTATGTAACAATTATAACATAACCTTGACACGATTGCAAGGGTTTCTGCCATTATTTATATATTAATTGTTTCAAACTTGTTACAATTCGTTACCAAAGCACTTAAAAACACCTATATTTTACTGCATTTCACTAAGTCTTTCAAAACACACGTTAACTTTATTTCATCAAATCCATATACTCCTTTAATGCTTCCGTCCAGCTCTTCATATAGTATCCCATATCATTAAGGTTCTTATCTTCTAGAACAGAAAACTTTGGACGTTTTGCCGCGGTTTTATACTCATCTGATGTTACGGGTATCACCTCTTGTTGTAAACCTGCTAACTTAAATATTTCGACTGCAAAGTCATACCAGGTAGTTATCCCTTGGCAAACACCATGATAAGTTCCATAACTGCTTGTGTCCATAAGGTAATTGATTGCTCTTGTTAACTCTAAAACACTTGTAGGGCATCCATATTGATCATTCACAACTCTAATCGGTGTTCCTTTTTCAGCTAATGAAAGCATGGTTTTAACAAAATTTTTACCCTCACCATATAACCAGGCTGTACGTATAATATAGTGTTTGCTGCAAAATTCTTTTACGAATTCCTCGCCTTGTAATTTTGATAGCCCATAAACTGTGTTAGGCCTAGGCATGTCCAGTTCTGTATAAGGTCGATCATTTTCGCCATCAAACACATAATCAGTAGAAATATGTATCAATTTAGCATCTAAAGCTTCCGCTGCTATAGCCAGATTTTTAGGCCCTAAACCATTGATTCGATATGCATTTTCTTGGTCAGTCTCACATAAATCCACTGCAGTATGTGCAGCACAGTTAATGATAATTTCAGGTTTAATATCACGAACCAGATTCATGACAGCCGCTGGGTTTGCAATATCTAATTTTATAGGGCAATAAGCCGTTGTCTCGCTGACATCTGCATTTATTATGGTAAAATCCATTCTTTCGTTCAAAATTTGATTAATCCCTCTGCCTAGTTGTCCATTGGCACCTGTTACAATAATCCTACGTTCCATTTCATCCCCGTCCCTTTCAAATGTTATGTAAATTATTTCCTAACTCTTCCCACTATTGTATTATAATATAATATAACTAATTTTCCCACCCTTTTTTATTAATATCTATAACTTTGCGTAACTATTCAGCCACAAATTAGATAATTCACAAAAAAGTCCTAGATAAAATATCAAAGAATTAAGAGGTATCTGTATTTAGCTTGACACGACCCTATTAAAATCATATGATTAGTAAGCGAGTCTTTTACGATTAACTTTTACTGAAGGAGGAATTTACTTTGACACAAAACAATATCCCTGCTGAAAACAAAATGGGGGTTATGCCTATAAATAAATTACTAATTGGTATGTCACTTCCCATGATGGTTTCCATGCTTGTGCAAGCCTTATATAATATTGTAGATAGTATATTTGTCTCTAATTTAAATGAAGATGCTTTTACTGCCTTATCCCTTGCATTTCCAATTCAAAATCTAATGATTGCTGTATCTGCAGGTACTTGTATTGGTATCAACGCCTTATTATCCAGAAAATTAGGTGAAAAGAATTTTGAAGAAGCCAATAAGGCGGCTACCAATGGAATTCTTCTAGGTCTACTTAGTGCTGTGGTTTTTGCAATCTTTGGATTTACCCTAGCCGACAAATTTTTCATGATGCAGACAGATGATCCTGAAATAATAAAATATGGCACGCAATATCTAAGCATATGTACCATCTATTCATTTGGTATATTTTTGCAAATGATTTTTGAAAGATTATTACAATCAACGGGGAAAACCTTCTATAATATGATTACGCAAAGCACTGGTGCTATTATTAATATAATACTAGACCCTATTTTAATATTTGGCCTATTTGGATTCCCAAGACTAGAAGTAGTCGGTTCCGCTGTAGCTACTGTAATTGGTCAAATTATAGCTATGTTATTAACTATATATTTTAATTTAGAAAAAAATCATGAAATAAAGATTAAATTTAAGGGATTCAGACCTCACCTTAGCACAATAAAAACAATTTATGCTGTTGGTATTCCATCCATTATTATGCAGTCTATAGGTTCTGTTATGGTATTTGGCCTAAATAAAATTCTGATATCCTTTACCCCATTAGCTGTGTCTGTATTCGGAGCATACTTTAGACTACAAAGCTTTATATTTATGCCTATCTTTGGATTAATTAACGGCATGATACCTATCGTTGCCTATAATTATGGTGCTAAAAACAAGAAGCGGATTGTAGATACCATTAAATTAAGTGCATTACTCGCAATTGGTATTATGTTCATAGGTGTATTACTCTTTCAATTTATACCAGAACAATTACTTAGTATATTTCACGCATCAGAAGAAATGCTTACTTTAGGAATCCCAGCACTTAGAATCATTAGCTTAGCTTTCGTATTCGCTGGTTTTGGCATTACTGCAAGTTCAGTATTTCAGGCCCTTGGGAATGGTGTTCACAGTATGATTGTATCTATTGCAAGACAGTTAGTAGTGCTTCTCCCAGTAGCTTATCTGTTTTCACAGATATTTGGATTAAGTTCAATCTGGTGGTGTTTCCCCATTGCAGAAATTGTTTCCTTACTTCTATGTATTTATTTTTTAAAGAAGAACTTTAAAGAAAAAATTAATGTTTTTGATGATGAAGAAATAATGGAAGGTGCTTTAGAATAATATATTATGAATTAAGAATTTGTTTAATAGAGAAAAAGAGGTACCCACAAAGGACCTCTTTTTTCTCTGTCTATATATAATTTATACACTAGTCTAAGTGAAACAATGGTTTAAGATCTATTGCCACTGGACTATTGTCTTCGTTTGTTTCCATGATATCAGCCATGAAATCCCACCATTTTCTATTAATAGCGGTATCAGCGCCTTTTGCCCACAATTCTTCATTCTCAATTTCAATATATCCAAATAATATATTGGTTTCTTTATCTAAGAATATGGTATAGTTTTTTCCACCATGTTCATGAATCATATCAATCATTTCTGGCCAT
>JBKEAO010000115.1:0-16172 GCA_047972335.1 Anaerocolumna sp.
ATAAAGGCATTATAGTATCTCTCTAGTAAATGTGAAAACCATTCTCCAATATGATTCAATTTCATCTTCTCCTTTTATCAACAACATAAGAATATCTCTATTATAAGCATATCCTTAAAGACACACAAGTAGCAGCAGACATTTTTTGTCTGCTGCCCACAATTAATTGCAAGTATCTAATTACTCATATATTTATATCTTCATATAGTTATATATTTGTATTATTATACATTTGTATTGTTATCTACTTATATCTTTGATTCTAGGTTCAATAGCCCATTTTATGATGTAGTTACACCAATTTTGCACTGACATACCTATTAGTATATAACTAGAACATATTATTTATTTAGCACCAGTATGATTTGCTGTAAATTCTTCAATCTTTCCATCCGCATTTAGCTGATCAATTACTTTATTGATTTCTTCTAATAGCTCTGTATTACCTTTTTGAACAGCAATCGCATATTTATCTTCAAATAAGGTTCCATCTAAAATTTTTAGGGTAGAATTTGCACTTACTAACTCTTGTGCTGGAAATTCATCCATAACAATACAATCTATCTTTCCGTTTTTTAAATCTTCAGCTGCTTGTGCAAATTTTGTATATCTCTTTATTTCCTTTGCAGTAACATTATCAGTATTAGAAACATAGGCATCAGCAATATTTCCTTGCTGTACACCAATTATTTTGTCGTTCAAATCATCAATGCTTGCAACAGTAGGATTCTCAGCATTAACAACAACAACTTCCGTAGAATCTACATAATCATTGGAGAAATCCATAACAGCTAAACGTTCTTCATTTATAGAAACGCCAGCAAGAACAAGATCAACTTTGCCTTTTTGTACAGCTACTAAAGCACCATCAAAGTCCATTGATTTGATTTCTAATTTTTTACCCATAGCATCAGCAAGAGCCTGTGCTATATCCATATCAATACCAACAATTTCATTGCCTTCCATATATTCATATGGTGCAAATCCTGGTTCAGTACCAACAATTAATGTATCCTCACTAGATTTGCTTTTACATCCTGTTAAAGATGTAAGAATTGCAGTAATAAGTAAAACTTTTATTAACTTTTTCATAAAAAAATCCTCCCAGTCATATTTAGTTAAGTACTACTATTAATTTCATTATTTCTTCAGAACAATGAAGTTAATATTTATTAGAAAAAAGTAATATTTAATACATTATATTTTATCACAATTCTGAATAATTTCAAGTAAAATAATTATAAGAATTTATTCAGTCTTTATTTAAATTTAATTTGGTACTAATAAATAGATCCATACCACAAGGATTAACTGAAAAATAGCACATTTTGTTTCTAGCTATTTTTCACACAACTTAAATCAAAGCAAATTAATTGTAAGTTATTCGAAAGAATATACTGCATATTATACAACTCCGAAAAATACTCATTGTATAAATATAATATGTATTTTCATGTTGTAACGTGTAATTAACTTTAATCTCCACTTTTCTTACCACAAAAATTTATACTTACCAATTCTCTCTTATAAGATCTGAATCTCCTTCTAAATGTGCATAATCGTTAAATCTTTGTAAATAAAATCTATTTTCTTCTCTATTATAATAAAACTGTGTGATGCTTGTATTCTCAAGGGATTGTCCAAATAATAACTTTTTGCTCATATCAATGCCTAATAATCCTGCCATAAGCGCTCGAATCACTCCACCGTGGGTAACTACAGCTACACTTTCCTTATCCGAATGTATAATTTCATAGATTACATCTATTGCTCTAGCATATACATCGCGTCCACATTCTCCACCTGGATATGGAATATCTTCTTCATGTTTCATTTGTATTTTTTTAAACTCTGCATAATTCTCATAAATATAGTCATTCGATTTACCTTCCATTTCACCAAAGGAAATTTCTCTAATATTCTCTCTAATGATATGTTCTTGATAAATGTATTTATTAATAATTTCTGCTGTTTGACTAGCTCTTACCAAATGACTGGAATACAGACCATCAATTTTGTAAGTTTCTAGACGTTTCCCCAACAGTTCTGCCTGCCTACGACCTTCTCTGGCTAGTTCGACATCCACATTACATAACTGGCTGTTTTGCCTCCCATGTCTAATCAAATAAATATTCATATTTTACCTCTATTTATCTATTCTATTTACTTATTAACTTATTTGTTTATTTTCTTTTTTTCTTATTTTCTTTTTTGCTTATTTTCTTTTTTGCTTATTTTCTTTTTTGCTTATTTTCTTTTTTGCTTATTTTCTTATTTGCTTATTTTCTTATTTGCTTATTTTCTTTTTTGCTTATTTTCTTACTCACTTATTATCTTTTTTGTTTATTTTCTTATTTACTCTTACATCTTTTTTCTTTAAAATTTATTTATGATACGGCTCATTTGCATTGATCCTATATGCTCTATAGATCTGCTCTAATAATATAACCTTCATCAATTGATGCGGGAATGTCATCTTAGAAAAGCTTAAAAGATAATCAGCTCTTTCTACCACTTCTTCACTAAGTCCTAATGAACCCCCAATAATAAAAACGATGTGACTCATTCCCTTAATCCCCAAATTATCAATAATCTGAGCCAATTCTTCTGAGCTATTCATTTTTCCATCAATAGCTAAGGCTATTACGTAGGCGCCATCCTTGACATTTTTTAGTATCTTTAAGCCTTCAGTTTTTTTTATCTGAAGTTCTTCTAATGCGGATGCTCCATCGGGTGTTTTTTCATCACTCACTTCAATAAATTCTAATTTTATATATCTACTTAGCCTTTTGGCATATTCTGTAATAGCCATAACCAGATATTTTTCTTTAATTTTCCCAACTGAAATTATGGATATTTTCATAAATTTCGTCCAATGCCTCCTACGCTACACATTTCCTTCTGTCATGTTCTTACACTATAAATTCTGTCATTTTATGATTTCAATTATTTTTGTTCCTCTTCGACTAGATATTGATACAATACTCCATTTTTAACTACTCTGACTTTTTCCCCTGTGAATCCCCTTTTCCTTAATTCCTTTTGAAAATTAAATAACATAAAGCCATGAAAAACAACCAGCACATTATCTTTAGACCAGTCTATTTTATCTAAAAATGCATTGATCCTTTTTCTAGTACCAGTCACAGATTCAGGTTGACTTTTTGATTTAAAGTACCAAGCTAGCCTCCCACATACATGCCATATTTCAAAGGGAAGCTTTAAACGATCCGAATGAATAAAAGGTGCATTGTCCACTTCTCTTAACAACTTATCAATATGTAGATTTCCGCTATATACCTCTTTTGCAGTGGTAATTGCTCTAGGTAAATCACTTACATAACAAATATCCCATTCAACACCATACATTTCCACCTTGTTCTTTATGACCTTAGATTTTTCATATCTCTCAGACCATTCTCTAAATTCTTTGGAGGTCATCATCTTTTTATGGGGACAATTAACTTTAAAATGCCTTAACAAGCCTATTCTCATGCCTTCTCCTATTAACTCCCTGATTTTATTTAATAAACCCCCATAAAACAACTAGAAGTTTTAAAATCTCTTAAAATAATTGTACCTATTATTAAATATAATTGCAAGAAAAGATTAGTTCTTTTGAAAGAGGCGAAAGATTGTATCCATAATAAATATAGCCAATGCTATCATGCCAGCCAATTGAATGGTTTGATTAAAATAATAAGCTGCCATAGCGTTATTATTGGTTATTAAATTATAAACAATTCGATACATACCAACTCCAGGAACTAAGGGCAAGATGCCTGCTATCAAAAACAAAGTAACTGGTGTCTTTTTCCATCTTGCAAAGCTATGTGAGATTAAAGATACTACCAAAGCTGCATAAAACATAACAGCGACCAGTGATAGTCCAACTTTTAATAATGAAAGATAAACTAGCCAGCCGACCGCACCAACAAAACCTGCATGTCCTAGAAATTTACGTGGTACACCTATAATAATCGCAAATGATACAACTGCGATAAATGATCCAATAACCTGAATAAACATCATAATGCAATACCTCCTGTCACAAAGGCATATGCTGCCATGCCTATACCAATGCCCACAGCACTTGAAGCCGCCAGCACAAAGGATTCAATGGCTCTAGCTGATCCTGAAACATAATCTCCCTGCAAAGTATCTCGTATTGCATTGGTTATTGCAACTCCTGGAAGTAAGGGCATAATCGAACCACCAATCAAAGCATCTAATTGAATGGCTGTTCCAAAAAAATGCATAAAAATCATACTGTTTACCGCAATTAAAATAGAGGACGTTAAATTACGGATAAATGTACTAATCTTTAATTTCTTTGTCAAAATTACCATAAGAACAATTAAACCACCGTTTAACCCTGCTATTACACTATTTAGCCCATCTCCGCCTAGTAATATGGTAAATGCAGCAGATCCAATAAAGGTGCACAAATTTATGATAAAATCGTTATACTGCCTGTTCCCTCTGATGCCTTTCAGTCTTTGGTATGCCTCCTCCACGGTTATTTTACCATTGCAAAGGTCTCTTGATACATTATTCGCTTCATAAACATGAGAAATATTAGTAACTCTGTTATCGACTCTCTTTAATTGTGATATTCCGTCAATACTAATGTCATCCAAACACAAGAAAATACCAGTCGGCGTTACAAAAGTTTCTGTTTTTTCCAAACCAGAAATTTTAAGAATACGACTCATGGTATCTTCCACACGGTAAGTTTCTGCCCCACCTATCAACATTATCTCACCTGCAAGCATAGCTGTATCCACAAGTAACTTGTAATTCATCAACCACTCCTATTCTGTAAACTATGAACACAAATGTTAACAATTTATTTTAAATATCTTCATACTTTACTCATATATTAATTTTATAATACCTTTATGAAAGTGAAAATATACTTCACTCTCACCTCCCCATATTAATATAGATAGCGATTAGCGGTAAATGATCTCATTTATCGCTTTTCTCTTATTTTTCAGAGAATACTTATCCATCTATAGTATATTCTCTTGATTTTTTATTAAGAGTAATTCTCTATCTACAACAAATAGGAAGGAATCTATACTTTCGCAAAGAAAAAGACAAGTCATGTCTTAAGACTCGCCTTTTAAATATTAATCTATTTCTTCCATAACCCCGCTATCAATATCCATTGTATGAAGGGTCCTACGTTTTCTTCTAGCCTCTTCTGATGCTGCTATTAAGAAATCTTTTATCTCGTACGCCTTCCTAATATGTAACAATTGCAACTCTGGATGTGTAGTATCACCAGTATAGCAAGTAAGGGTACCCAGTCTAAAAATACGTTCCAAAAAAGTCATTGTTAGCTTTACATCCTGAACTTTATACATAAGGGCATCATCAACAGTTATATCTAAAAATCCACTGGTTATTGTAATCTTTTCATCTGTTATCCTATAAGTCGTAAAAGTCAATGGCAAACCCAAAAATTTAGTGCGTTTTTTTTCCGTGTAAATCATTGTCTTGCTCCTTTAACATTTCTAATTATCCATACTTATTACTGTCCTTATTTCATTATAATCAATAAACAAAGACAAATCCTTTAATGCTATATCCTTAGAGATTTCAAATACCAACACAGCTTTCTTGGATTTATTTACCTTTAAAGTTTCATTAAAATAATGGATGTCATTTGATAAAAGTGAAACAGAAGAATTATAACTTTTACCAGTTGTATCTTTTAGTGTATATTGAATCTTTTTATTCAGCATATTAACCTTTACGGATTTCTTCGTTATGTTTTTAATCGAAAAGTTAAATAAAACTAGCTTATTGCCTTCCGCCGGTTCAATGGTAAAATAATCATTTTCACTAGGATAGCTGGTATAATCCTCATAGCCAGTATATGAAAGCGTATACTGATTATCCCCTACTTGATGGAATAAATTCTTTAAACTTACAGATGTAACTTTACCTGAACCAGTTTCTATCTCTGGCGTTGTATTGTTTGATGCATTGGTATTACTGTTATTATCTATATTCTCATGGCTATCTGCATCAAGATCACCAACTGCATCTTTATTGCTGTCTCCATCCTCTGTATTATCTGTAGCGTCTGCCAGTTCTTTTGTTGCATCTTTTTCTTCTTCAGGATATATCAATGCTTCATCATAATTTTTTGCATAACTAAGCACTGTTCCTGCCATATATTCTGCCAGCTTATCACTTTCATTGTCAGTTAAATCAGTCATTTTAGCACATCCGGTCAATAGGATACCACATACAATAATTATTATTAAGAATGATTTCTTCACACTTCATCCTCCCTCACTTTTGTAATTATACATGTACATGATACCACTAATTAACCGAAACAGCAATCATTATTTCAACTAGTTGACACAGTAATTTAGCCTAGTTTTGTATCTAGTTCAAACCAAAACTCAACACCTTTTTCGTGATTTAGAGCTCCGCATTTCTGATTATGAGAATCCATAATTGCTTTTACTATGGATAATCCTATGCCATTACCACCATATTCTCTGGTTCTAGCTTTATCTACTTTATAAAATTTTATCCAGACTTTTTCCAAATCATCAGGCGGTATATTCGCTCCAGTATTAAACACTGCAACTCTCACTACTTTTTCAGTTTGGATTAGTTTTACTTCAATTATTTTTGCACCATCCACGTGATTTATGGCATTACTGATATAGTTCGTTACTACTTCTTCAATCATATATTCATCAGCCCAAACATAAACTGGATTTTTCTCATCAAAATGAAGAATCACCTGCTTTTGTTCCATTAAAATTTCAGTGGAAGCTAGTACTGATTGAATCAATGCTGTAATATCAAACCGCTCCATGTTAACCTGATTATTTCCTGATTCAATTTGATTAAGAGATAATAATTTTTTTACCATAGTATTCATCTTTTGCGCTTCGTCAATGATTACTTCACAGTAAAATTCTCTACTTTCTATGTCATCATTAATGTTATCTTTAAGACCCTCTGCATATCCTTGTATCAGTGCAATAGGCGTTTTTAATTCATGAGTCACATTGGATAAGAAATCTTTTCTCATCTCATCAATCTGTACTTTATTTTCAATATCAGAAAGCAGTTCATTATTAGCAGTTTTTAATTCTGATATGGTTTTTTCTAGTTTTTCAGATAAAATATTGATACTACTACCAAGTTCTCCTATTTCGTCCCCTGTATTCACATTATATTTCACATTAAAATTCAAATCACTCATTTGCTTTGCAATACTAGAAAGTAAAAGAATAGGTTTAGAAAATCGATTACTAATATAGAACATTAAGATTAAGGTAACAATCAGTGCAACAACACCAACTCTTGCAAGAAATTCATTTGCAACGAGGACACTTTCATGTATACTTTCTAAATTTGTTCTTACATAAAGACTATTATCCCCAGATAAATTCCCAATTAATTCCACATAATTCAGATCAAGTCTTTCATCATAGGTTTTTAAAATATCATAATCTTTTGTACTTACCAATTCCTCTTTTTTATAATTAAATATATAGGATTTTAGTGTCTCTCTTACCGTATAATATCTGGTATTTAGATACCCCGAGTCATCTGTAGCAGTGAGCCATTCCATACCGTCAAAGATTTTATCTTTGGACAATATATAGATACGCACATTTCTGTTTTCTACGTATCTTTCCAATTTCAGATTGTCCTCATCACTTAAATTCGTTGGGTCTTTAGCATTTTCAAACACTGCACTAATATCCTTAAAGGTATTTCCAAGCATGTCTTCCTTGCTACTTAAATAGTAATCCGATAATAAGGTTTTATTTAAAAACCATAGAGCAAAAATTGTGCCGATCATCATTGCAGCTAGTGTAAAGGTTAGTTTATAGCGAATAGAATGTCTTTTAAAATTTACGAATTTTATTTTCATTACTACACCTCGAATTTATAGCCCATACCCCATATGGTTTTAATACAATCACCTTTACTGCCCATTTTACTTCTTAGTTTTTTCACATGGGTATCAATGGTTCTTGCATCCCCAAAATAGTCATAGTTCCACACATTATTTAATATTCTTTCTCTAGAAAGAGCAACCCCTTGATTGGTAATAAAATAAGTTAAAAGTTCAAACTCTTTATAACTTAAGTCCAAATTTACTCCGTCTATTTTTACTTGATGGGCAGCTTTATCAAGGATAATGCCACCAATATCAACAATACCATCCTCTAACACATTGGCTCTTCTAAGAATTGCTTCTACTCTTGCAACTAGGATTTTAGGGCTAAAAGGTTTAGAAATATACTCATCAACACCTAACTCAAATCCTAATAATTCATCTCTTTCATCACTTTTAGCGGTCAACATAATGATAGGAACTTGTGAGTACTGTCTGATTTCCCTACAGACTTGCCATCCATCCATCTTAGGCATCATAACATCTAATATTAATAAGGCTATTTCTTTGTTCTTAAAGAAAATATCTACAGCTTGTTCACCATTTTCAGCTTCGTATACTTCAAAGTTTTTCTTCATGAGAAAATCTTTAACTAGCTTCCTCATTCTGCTTTCATCATCTACAACTAAGACCTTTAATTTATCCATTGGTTTCCTCCAATCAAATAGATACACTTTAATATAATTTCATTCCCTAACTTCGTAAAACCATTATATCAAATAATTATGAAAAAAGTATGTTTAAAGAAAACAGACTTTATTTTATTGGTATTGGTATTATTAGGTGTATATATTGATAATAAACATAGCCAATATACAAATAATAAGAAAAACATTAATAATTCTAGAATTTCTTAAAGACACACTATTTTGTCTACTAACAGCTGCTATGTTATTTTGATCTTCTTTCGTACTTGGTACTACAATGTGTTTTAAATCTTCTTTACCACTAGGTACTACAATGTATTTTAAATCTGCTTCTTTATAATTACCAGTCTTAATAAGTTTATCTCTTAGCTCTTTTTGAAAATTTAGACCAATTACTGTTTTAAATGCCTTTTTCTCCTGAAGTTTATGAAAAAGTTTATACATATTAGATTCTTTGGTTAAATCAGAATTATTTTTTATATATTCCACAGTATTCCATTCTTCTTTTGCTATTAAATAATCTCCATGGTTAGTGAAGATAAACTCACCTACTTCATATTCATCCTTTTTCATATAATATTACCTTTCCCTATCATAGCACTTTCTTTATTAATAATAGCTTTTCTCTATAAATAATAGCTTTTCTCTATTAATAATAGCTTTTCTCTATTAATAATAGCTTTTCTCTATTAATAATAAGTCATCCAGGTTCATAAAAGAACGAAGGATGACTTATTTTTATCTATAGCCTATTGCATGAATGTATATTGCATAAACATCTAGTAGATTATTACTTATATTCTGAAACAATTATTTTTTCTATGATAACATCTGTTAGTGGTTTACTACTCGCATCTACTTGTGTCGCTGCTACTGCATCTAAAACCTCGAATCCTTCATAAGCTTGACCAAATACTGTATGCGCTCTAAATAACCAAGGTGTACCACCAATTTCTGCGTATTTATTTAAGGCATCCTCAGTAAATGTGAACCCGCTTTGATTAGCAAAGTCTGTAAGTGTAGCAGCATCATATTTTCCTGCTGTCTGTACAATAAAGAACTGACTTCCATTTGTATCAGCACCAACGTTAGCCATGCACAAAGCTCCTCTTACTGGTTGTAAATCATCTGAAAACTCATCTTCAAATTCTGCTCCCCAAATACTTTTTCCACCTGTACCATTTCCGTCAGGATCTCCACCTTGAATCATAAAATCATTCATAACTCGATGAAAGGTAAGACCATCATAATATCCTTCCTTTGCATGTGTAATGAAATTTTCTACAGCTTTGGGTGCTTGTTCTTCAAAGAATTTAACATGAATAGAACCAAAATCTTTTATCACAATTTCTGCTACTGTTTCACCTTTAACCGGCTCTACCATCTGATCAACCACACTCGTACCCTGTGCTTCATGGTCCTCGCCATTCTTATTTAATACCACTACTGTTGCTGTAATTCCTAGAGCTAAAACTAATAAAATCGCAAGTGCTATCATTACATTTTTCATACGTTTACATACCTATCAATCCTTGAATACAAAGTATTGTATTCAGATATTTAACCCTTCTAATTTAATTTTGTTTCTTCTATTTCTAACTAGCACAAATTTCCCCAGTAAAAATCCTTTATCAAGTTGTAGGCAACTTATTATATGCAAAGTTTGAGTAACTAATTATACTAATCGACAAGTTCCTGTCTATACTTTAGTCCCCATTTGGCCCTAATATCATCCATAATATTCATAATATCTAACGTATCTTTAAGTGGTAGACGATCACTTTCTAATCTTCCTTCTCTGAAACACTTGTTTACTTCATAAGCTTCAAATTCATAGCCGTTAATCCTGTTTTCTTCAACAAAAGTCTCTATCAAATCACCATCATTATCATAAACACAGGCTTTATTTGCCACCCAAAACTCATCCACAACAATTTTACCCTTATCACCAATAAATACCGCTGACTTACCTACATTAACTGATACAGCCGAACTAAGAGAAGCAAGTGCACCATTATCAAATTGAAAAATCGTTAAATTATGCTCATCAACACCATTCTCTAGTATCCCTGCATAAGATTCCACTTTAACTGGAAGTGACCCCATAATATCAATAGCATAAGTGATTGGATAGACTCCCATATCTAACAAGGCTCCGCCTGCCAATTCATAATCAAATACACGACTTGTATAATCAATCGGATTATTGAAACCAAATCCGATATCTATTCTTTTCATTGTGCCTATTTTTCCTTCTAAGACCCATTCCTTTACTTTATTCGTAACCGGGAGAAACTTTGTCCACATAGCTTCCATCAGAAAAACCTTGTATTCTTTGGCAAGATCAATTAGATATCTAGTTTCTTTTGCATTCAGAGTAAAAGGCTTTTCACATAAAACGGCCTTATTATTTTTTATGCATAGCTCTGTGTTAAGTAGATGTTCTGTATGGGGAGTCCCGATATATACCACATCAATGGACTGATCTTTCGCCAATTCTTCATAACTTCCGTATGCTATATCAGCACCAAATTCTTTTGCAAATTTCTCTGCCTTCTTCCCATCTCTAGAAGCAATCGCTCTAATATTTGTACCCTCCATATCTTTTAGAGCAGTCGCAAACTTTGAGGAAATATTACCCGCACCAATTATTCCCCAGTTAATCGTTTTCATAATGATTATCCTTTCTGCAATCCATGCATAAGCAAATGTTCTTTTGCTATTTTATCATGAAATATATAAAAAATAAACCTAAATTGTGACTATTCATTTGGCAATGTCATTAAGTTAGTGTTAAATATCGGCTCTGTCACAACATATTGTTGATATTTATTATATTTTTGAGCAGAGCTTAAATTTGGCTCTGCTCGACTGAATTTTTCATTTAGTTCCATTAGTGAAATAGCAAATTATTTGGTTCTATGATTTAATGTATCAATCAGTAATACTCCATATGCAAAGAATGCTATTAGAGTACACACTCCAAAAGTTATAATTGCATATAAAGAAAAAATACGAAATAAACATAGAATAAATGCTAAAACAGCGAGACAATTTGCAACAAAACCAACTTTAAATGCAATTTTACTTTTTTTGAAATTTTGTCCTATGCTTTTAAGAACAGTTTTTGAGCTTTCCTTATTTTTTTCGGTCATTATTGTAATCCTCCTAATTTTTTCACGCATAATGTTTAACAGTGTCAGCATAATCATAACGCTGTTGCAAACAAACACTAATCACTTTTTTAAATATATATTACATCAAATATCATATTTTTACCATTATAATATTTATTCTGTTAGTTTTGATTTTTTAGGAGAACCCGAAGCCTAAGCACTTAACGGTATTGCAGGACGACTCGATAATTTTCTGTGTTTGACAGACATTGCTACTGCAACTGCTTTTGCCAAGAACAGGTCAGCTTTTTCAAGCTGAGAATGACCTTTCATATCAAACCATGTGTGCCAAACAAGGTAGTTATCGAGATATTTTGTTGATACGCCATTAAAGGCATTCATAAACCTCTTAAGCTTTGAATGATAGTTGTTGATTTTTTGTATGTTATAAATTCCTCTTTTTTCTTTGCCCGATTTTAGCTGTATCAATTGGATATTCTTGTTTCTGGAGAATCGGAAAAATGTCTCGTCTGCTTCTATTATGCCATCTAGTTTTGTTTGTTCTGCAAGTCGTTGTAAGCAATCAAGGAGCTTATGTCTCCATGCAAAGGCAGTGTTACGGTGAATACCACATATTTGTGCTGACTTACGAACTGAAAATCCATTCATCATACATTTTGCAAATGCTTCCCAAGTACCAAGGCTCTTTCGTGTGCCTGATGCAGCTGAATTGGATGATACATCAAAAGATTTTCCGCAGTTCTTGCAAAGGTAACGCTATTTTTCTATTGACTTATTTCCGTCTTTGTCTGTCTTTATTATATGACCATTTCTTGTAATATGGTCTAAACATCCACAATGAGGGCCTACAAAACCAGATGTAAAGCGTTCGTCTTTGATAAATTGCTCAAAATCATCATCCATGGGTTGTTGATATGAAATCATAGTATATAATTTCTTCTGTTCCCTCGGTGAAAGTTGCGTATAAAGAGTAAATATATCTTTAATATCTGGCATAGAATGTTCCCCTCTCTTGATTTATAGGTATATTATACCCTATATCAAGCGATATAACAAACAATCGTTCTGATTATCAACAGTATGTTGTGACAGAGCCTATAATTATATGCCAACATTGTCCAGCATTTTATAGCTCTGTGCCCTGGCATAATTCATAGAATAACCCGCTCTAATAGCCACTTGTACCGCATTTCCACATTCAATATAAAACCAGCAAAAGCCTTCTGTTTCGGTGATAACTTATCCATCAGTATCACCTGCTTTCAGTACAAAGACCAATACATTTAGAAGCTCTACTTTACCAAGTACTTCAGCAATTGCATTATTATTTTTTCCTTTAGGTTTACCATAATGAATGATGTATTTTGTTGCAGGACCATTCAACCCATAAAATTGTTCTTGATTAATCAAAGGCATCATACCTTTAGCTTTGAAAGCTTTAGTTAATTTACTAATATTGCGTTGCATATTTGACATTATACCACCTCTCCTTCTGTTTTATATATCTCTTTATTAAATGATGCTAATAAAAGTCAGGTCATAAATTTTCATTTGAAAACTTCGACCTGACTTCATATTCTTGTTGTATATTTCACTTTTTTATTTAAAAGGGAGAATCTTCCCCTATTTAATATCGGAGAGGAAGATAGCATCCCTAGAACTCAATCAAAAACCACCTACTTAATTTCAATCAGTAAAAATCTACCTACTTAACTTCCAAACTACACACGCAAATATAAAAATAATTATAGTGCAACATATTACTGTTATGTTATTTTCGTGTCTTTTCATAGCAAATTCACCCTCTTTTCACTTTTTTTAAATATATGATATAAGAAGGTAAAATATTACAATATAATCATATTCGTATATCTCTTCAAATATTCATTAATGTTATATATTTCTTTTTATTAATTAATTATCTTTCTAGATTACTCTAATTTTTATAATTATTACTTGTTGTATATCTCTTTTATTTAACTTAATAAAAGCAATATAATCTGTTTAATAAAAGTACCTCGAGGGATGCTTGGTAATTAAAACATTGTTTTATATTGATGTTTAATCAGTTTTTTTTCAATCAATTTTAAAGCATCGTCAGTAACCCTTAGTAGATTAAGGCATAACCAAGACGTTTCTATGAAAACAATCAATGACCATACCATTGCAGAATCTTAAATTGAAGATATTTGTGTTTTGTACAAAGTGAAGATGACCAAAAATTATAAAAGCGATAGCAAGGCTAATTAACTTGACTATCGCTTTTTAATAACTAATTTTTTTTGTCAATGAGAAACAAGAGATTAATTCTTACTATTAAACATTTTATAGATGGTTGTGTTGTAGCATATTGTCATAAATTTTGACCCAAATATTGACCCTAAAAGTAACGATTTAACCCAATTTTTAATGTTCTGAAACGGTGTGAAATAGTATTACCATACTTGTTCTTACAAACAAAAAAGTGCTGATTCCCTTGATTTTACTGGGTTTTAAGCACTTTTAGATGTTAAATATTTTACTCTGTTTTATTAGTGGAGCTGAGGGGAATCGAACCCCTGTCCGAAAGCCCATTCATTGCGGTATCTCCCATTACAGTCAATCATTTATGTGCACCAGAATGCACTGTTCCCTCCATCAATCGCCGGTTGACAGGCTAGTGACTTTAGTAGCTTCATAAGTTCTTTTATCTTCTCAAAGCTTTGAAGACAAAGTGCCTTGCTAATTTGATGCCGAGGTCTTAAGCCGCAAGAAGCCTAAGGTCGACAGCTGCCATTAGGCAGCGTACGCTAAATTTTCGTCTGCGTTTAATTTTAATTCTAAGTTGATGACGCGGTCCTAGTCCGCGAATGGCTGCCTCAACTTCAAAACCCCCGTCGAAGCCAGTACAACCCCTTGTTATGGGAAAGAACTTGGTTTGCAGACTTTTTAAAATTACCTCTTTAGTATACCCACTAAATGTGTCTAAAATGTGTCTTTTTTAATTTTTTTTAATTTAGTTAATTAACCCCTTATCCACACCCATTACAATTGGTACAACTACTACACTTACTTGTAGGTATAAAAGATTCATTTGAAATTCTTATTTCGCAATTTCTTAGATCAAATTTATATTTTTCATCATTCATAATAATAATTTCATATCCGTTAAATTCTATAAATGTAGGAATGATCTCCGTAGCATCGTCACTTAGCATACTCTTTTGCAATCCAGGCTTAATTACCACTGCTTTTGCTTTTACTTTTACTTTTATTTCTTTTTCATTTATTTCTTTTTCATTTATTTCTTTTTCTTCTTTATCCAAATTTTTATTAGCACCAATATAAATAATATCAGTTGAGGTAAGTAACGACTTAACACTTCCATCTTCTCTAAATTGTAGTGAATTCACATCTCCATTAATCCCAATTGCATTTACATCGAAAGCTGTAATCTTGCCAATTGGCGTATTCACTTTAATAGGGTATGCAGGCTCCAAGGATTTAATATTTCCCTCTGGATAAAATGAAATCCCATAACGCACACCGTAAACAGTATTTGCATACTGCACCTTTAATAATTCTTTGGACCAAAGCGTTATGCTTTTAAACATGCCTGTTTCATATAGATGCATACTAATGATTTTACTTTCAAACTCACCAAAAGGTAAATTAAAATGTAAAGGAACAGCCAATTCATATTCATTTTCTTCAGTCCAATACCCCGTTATTTTTCCATTCAGCGGAAATATCCTTTTGATAACACCACTTTCATAAAATATCATCATTTCTGCTGGAAATATTCCTACAGGAGTTTGAATATATGTCTGTTCTTGTAAGGCAATTTTTTTTAAATTTCCATTGTTATGAAATTCTAAGGATTTTTCATATTTGTATCTTATTCCTTCGTTTTGATACACAGGAATTAATTCTCCAAGAACAGTATGTAATGTTACAAATTCATCTACTTGGCAACCTTTTATATTGCCATTATCATACCAGGCTATATATGAAATCTTCGTTAGTTCTCCATATTTTGTATTCACCTTATTACTATTGGATAACACTACCTTCTTTACTTCCAATTCTTTCTCTGCTTCCAATTCTTTCTCTGCTTCCAATTCTTTCTCTGCTTCCAATTCTTTCTTTACTTCCAATTCTTTCTTTGCTTTCAATTCTTTCTCTGCTTCCAATTCTTTCTTTGCTTTCAATTCTTTCTTAACTTTCAATTCTTTCTTAACTTTCAATTCTTTGTTTACTTTCAATTTCTTTTTTACTTCATATAACCTAGCTTCCTCCATAATAGACCTCCCATAATGTACATTTTACCAAGTTAATACTTCACCGATTTTAAAATATAGTATCACTACAGGTTAGGGGTTTCAATATTGTATTCTGATGGTAAACAAGATAAAAATAGTATATTTTTTGTTACTATTTCAAACTTTTCTAATGTTGCTC